>JAIRZL010000026.1 GCA_031267245.1 Oscillospiraceae bacterium | reverse complement strand
AGCTGGCCCCGGCTGCCATGCGCTCAACAAGGCAGGGGCAAAAAGGCGTTGTAAAGGACTGCTGATCCGTTTTTGTGAGATGGTGGCCTGGGGTTGGCGCGCCGCAAAACAAGCTTGCTGTTAGTGCTATGTCTGCGGCAGGATTATGAGTGGTCCGCCGGGCAAGCAGCTCCTATTCCTGACTTGTCAGCGTAGGTACTGTGCTTGCTTCTCCTGGCAACGAGCTGCTGATCCGTTTTTGTCCTCTGTGTGTCTGTTTTGGTGGCGCAGAGTCAGGAGCAGCTGATCACGCTTTGTCAGCGGCGTGCTGTGCTTGCTTCGCCGGGCGAGGGGTAGATTTGGTGTTTTTAGTAAGTTTCTTTTCCAAAAAAGCAGCAGTAACAAAGAATCTGCTTTGGTGAGCGACAATTGTGGTTGCAGCACCCGGCTTTTACAGGAAGAAAGGCACAAAGACCGAACCGCTTAGGGTTCGGGGCGGCAATGTCGGCAAATAAATTGCTTTGTTTGTGGCAACTTATAGTCGGGAGGCGGAACGTTCGCCTGGTAGTGCTTCGTATCTTGGTTTTCGGCATCAATTAGTTGAGGGAAGTGCGCTATATGCAAATTATCCGCAGCAACGACAATGCAATTGTAAAAAGGATAGTAAAGTTAAATAGCAAAAAGAAGTGCCGCCAACAGTTCAATGAGTTCGTCGTGGAAGGCTCGAAACTTGTTGCAGAGGCCATAAGGGCCGGAATAAAAACGAAGCACTGCTTTACTTCTGAAGCCTTTGTTGGGCGGCATCCCAAACTTATAGAGCAGCTAAAATCATGTGGTTCGTCAGTTTCTTTGGTAGCCGAAAATCTTGTCAAGAGATTGTCAACCACCCAAACTCCACAAGAAATCTATTGCATCTGCGAGCTGCCAAGTGCTGCTCTGCCAACGCATGAAGCCGCTCCAGGGAAGTATTTGGCGCTAATTCAGCTGCAAAATCCAGACAACCTCGGGGCAATAATCCGCACAGCCGCCGCGTTTGATTTGAACGGCGTTTACCTCTCCAGCGATGCGGTTGATATATTCTCGCCAAAGGTTCTTCGTGCTTCAATGGGAGCATGTTTTTGGCAAAAAATTACCGTTATAAGTAACTTAACCTTATTCCTGGAAAGTTGTAAAAACAAGTCGATCAGCACTTATTCAGCTGTTCTCGCAAACGATAGCATAGATAGCCGCACGGTGAATTTTGGCGAAGATGCCATTATATTTATGGGCAACGAGGGCAATGGCTTGCCGGCTGACATCATCTGTGCCACCGATCATCGGATTAAAATCTCAATAGCAAGCCCAATCGATTCCCTTAATGTTGCTGTGGCTGCTGGGATCTTCGCCTGGCAGCTGCAAAAAAGAAATTCCTGTTGCAAAGGTTGTCCCGACGTTTGATGGCTGTGCGAGGCCTCTTTTTGCGTGTTCCCCTTTCCCTGTTGGGGCAACGCCTATCAGTCTAGGTAGCCTTAATGCTTCCTGTGCGTGGCCGCGTTGTGTGGGATTGCTTCGCAGTCGATGGTGCTATTTTGTTGGCTGATTTTTTGGTTGCAGGAAAACAGAAGGATAAGGATGGCGATCGCTGCGTTACTTGATGACAGGGTAGCTACTCTGTTGATTGTCCTGCTGCCGGTTTTGTTGTCTCCCTGACAGGGTCGCCCGGAAACTTTCTTCGTTGTTCTTGTACTGCAAGTCGCTGAAAGACTAATTCTCTTGCTATTGTATTCAGAACGTTGTTGTTGCGAGACTAGCCGCTGGCCGCTTGAAGCGCTGCCAGTTTTGTTGCTGCAGCTGAAGATCGGAAGAGGACTAATGCTTTACTGTGGTACTGCCGCTGTCTGGACGCCAAAAATGAAAGGTCTCGTTTACAAAGTGCGGCTGTGAAAGGACTAGCACTCAGTCGCTTGTCGCATAGCTTTTTTGCCTTTTGTGTTGGCTTCACGTGGTCTCTGCTGCTGCCGTTGTTGAGGCGCTCGACGGTTTTTTCTGGATCGCCGTGAGGGGTCCTTTGTTCCCTCGCCCCTTGGTGGCTGTCCGCGGCGCATTCTGCTTTCTTGTGGTCTTTATGCTCGGCGTTTTGCTGCCACTCTAAAGTTGTCTGCCGAACTCTGCAGCGTAATGAGCAAGAGTGCTTGGGCTTGTCGTGCTGCTTTTTTGGTTTTTGTGTTGGTTTCTAAAGGCTCTGCTGCCACGGCTGGTAGAGCCCTCGCGTCGTAGTTTTGCCTTGGATTGTTGCTGACGATCGGCGGCAGAGACACAACGCTAGGCTAGTAAGCACAACTCTTCAGAGAAGGCCCGTGGATTGCCCTGCTGTCCTTTGTGTGCCTTTGCTTGAGGGCTCTTCGTCTTTTTTTTGAGGAACTCCCAACGTGTCGGGGGATTTTGCCCCAGGGTGTTGATGACGATCGGCGGCAGAGACAAAAACTCTAAACCTGACAAGCATAACCCCGGCTGAGCAGGACCGTGGATTGGCCTGCTGCCCTTTGTGTGCCGTTGTTTGAGGGCTCTGCGTCTTTTTTTTGAGGGACTCCCGGCGGGTCGGGGGGATTTTGCCTCGGCCAGTGTAACGCCGTTATTTTTTTGTGTTGCGCTTTTCTTGATTTTGTGTGTCGTTGCTTGAGGGCTCTTCGTCGTCTTTTTTGTGGTGGTTCCTTTCGGGCCTCTGGCGATTCGTCTTTCACTCGCTTGGTGTGTGATCAGCGGCGGCCAGTACGGAGATTGTCGATCGTCGTGCTCGATTTTTCCGCCATACCGATTGTGTAGCGCACCGTTCTCAGGACGCCTTATGGCTGCAGACAGAATGTCCATCGTTATGTGACCTTTGGGTTTTAGTGGTTCGGGATCACGCCTTCTTGCAGTGATTTTTTTGTGGTACCATTGCTTTTTGCGGGAGTGTGCAACATGTGTTGTGAAAAAAGATTTTCTAGAGCGCCATTATGCCTGCCGAGTTTGTTGGTTCGCTCGGTAACGGGCAAGTTTTCGCCCGGGATCTCGGTGGGTGCGGCTACTGCAGGGCTGTTTGAATGAAAACGGTGGTTATGGTATAATTGCTAGGATAAGTTGCATAGCTTTTTTGCGCAACTTTGCATTTGAGGCGGGTGGGATCGTTTGTTAATCAAAACTGCCGGCGTGGTTGTAAAGGTGAAAAAATTTGGAGATGAAGGGCGTTTGCTTTGGATCTTGACAACAGACAGAGGGCTTGTTCGTGTGTTCGACAAAGAACAGTCCAGGAATATCAATCTGGTTGCCACAGAGCTGTTTTGTTACTCCATGTTCATTCTCCTGCGGCAAAAAGGGACATACAAAGTTAATTCTGCGGAGGTTAAAGAGGTCTTTTGGGGGTTGCGCAGTGATGTAATTTCCTTCGCTTTGGCTTCATATTTCTGTGAGCTTGTTTGCGAGATACTTGTGCAGATTGATGAGGCTAATTTGTTGCTTGATTTGATGATTTGTTCTTTTCATATGCTGGCGAAACGAAAAAAAAATGCCTTCTTAGTTAAAGCCGCATTTGAATTTAAGGTGGCGTGCTTGCTTGGTTTTTGCCCAGACCTGACCGGAGTTGGACGCACCTTCTCTTTGGCGTTGGGATGTTTGGTTGATAGCGGTGGGCGTGGCTGCATTAAAGTCTCGGATGATATCCTGGCGGCGATGAGTTTTGTTTCCTGTGCGCCGGTAAGAAAAAGCTTCTCTTTTGCCCTTTCTGCGGCGAATAGGCGGCTATTCTCGCGCCTAACGGAAGGATACTTGATTGAAAAATTGGAGGGCGAAATAAAAACTTTGGTCTGCTTTAAGAAGATGATTAAAGTTTTTGGTGCACAGGACGAGTTGTGAAGATTGTTTTGTGTTGAAGTTTATGTCTGAAGGAGCAACATTTTTAATGTTTGGTATCAGCAAACGCTTGAGATTTGTGCGGCGGTTGACGATCTTTGTGGTTATTATTGTTGTTGCTGCTATTGCGCTTTGGATGCTACTTGATGAAGATTACAAAACGGTTACAGTAAATGAATGCATACATTCAATTTCTTATGATGCTGTTGGATTGGTAATTAGAGACGAAGTGGTGGTTGCCCCACCGGAGACTAATCAGCCAGGGTTATCCATTGAATACATAAAGCAGAGTGGTGAACGTGTTCGCATTAATGATCTTTTGATGAGTGCGTATGCAAGCAGTTCTGTGGCAAAGGATGCAAACAAACTTGCCGATTTAAACAACCAATTGGCCCAGCTGAGCAGCTTGGTGCTCACCGATGGGAACGCTCATGGTGCGAGTGCTGGCCTGTGCGGGGGTGGTGCAGATTCTCTTTTGCAGATGGTCAAAAATTTAAAGGATATGAAGCTTGTGGATGCCAAAAGGGACGCCATGGGCCTTTTGATGGTGGTTAATCAAAAACGATTAATAACCGGGCGAGAAAAGGACTTTTTTAAAGGTATTGCAGAGCTGAATCTGCAGATTAAGAACTTGGAAGGCAGAAGATCGGGGTTAATTTCTCAACATTTTGCGCCTGCATCTGGCTGCTTCTTCAGAACGGTTGATGGTTATGAGTCGCTGAGTGCGAAAGATGTTTTGTTAACCCCATCGGAAGATGTTTTGCAGCTGGAACGTCTTTTCTTTAATGTGCAGAAAAAAAAAGAAAGTAAACGAATCTTCTTGGGTGCCAAGATAGTTACTGGCTACGATTGGTGCCTATTGGTTAGTATTGACAGTATAGCTGCGAAAAATATCGAGAAGCAGAGGCACAAAATAACCTTTGATTTTGGATTTCCTGGGGGGCAAGAAATCCCTGCGCAGTTAGTTTCCGCTGTTGAGTCACGCATTCCAGATAAGAGTTTTTTGGTATTTAAAGCCAACTATATGAACGAAAGAATTGCGAAGCTTAGGGTGGCAAGGGTGAATATCTGTATTGGTAAGTTGCGGGGAATCAAATGCCCTGCGGCGGCGATAAGGTTTTTGAACGGCGAAAAAGGGGTTTTTGTTAAAGAGGGGAAGGTTGTGCGATTCAAGAAGCTGGCGGCGCTTTATGAAGACGAGAATGTTGTTTTGTCTAAAGCGAGTTCAAGTCAGCATGGCTTTTTGAGTTGCTGGGATGAGGTGGTTGTTCACAGCAAGGGCTTGTTTGCAGAAAAGGTGCTGTAGCCCGCAACGAAGACGGGGCCTCTCCGCCAGAATTATTATCTACACGTACCCATTTCCCGCCGCAAACCCGCTGTGCCTCATTATGCTTAGATCACCTAGCAGCAGGGAAGACTATGTAAGTCGCTTTGTCTTTTTGTACGCGAAGGCGCCGGCGCGTCTGTAGGCTGACGTTTGGCATTTGGCCACTTAACGCTAATGGTCGAGCATCAACAGCCTGTGCCCTGGCCCTTTACCCGTGCCCATGTATATTTAATTGACGCAATTTCCCGTTGCGGATTCGCTGCGCCCTGTCCTGTTTAGATCACCGAGCAGCTGGCAAGAGTTTCTGAACGGGTACCCCGTATAACGCCTATGCAACTGTTTTGTCACTTGCTCATGTTGCCATTCTAAAGCTAGATAGGTAATTTTTTGCATTGCGTTTTGTTGCCTGAAATGCGAGTTAGCGCTATGGTGGATGCATGCTTGTTGGCCGTTGGATGCAATTGCTGTGGGTTCTGTAATCAGTGCGCAAAAGGGTAGATATTGCCAAGGGAACCGATCCGAGATGAAACGTGTGATGCGGAACTATCTGTAATGGTGGCAGGAGATGTGGTAAAAGCTATTAGAAAAAGGTTTGCTGAAGAATTGATAAAGTGGGGGTGGGATGAGAGAATGGATAGGGGAGTTGCCTATTGAAAAAACAAGTAGCTTAATGCCGGTATTACATGGTAAAATATAGAGAGTATTAAGGAAGAAGTTAAGAGGGATATAAAGGGGCATGTTGGATAACAATCATACGCAGCGGAAAAGTTATATGGAGGGTGGTGGAATCTTATGATTCATGTTAATTGGAAAAGGTGTGTTGTTTTTGTTCTTTTGGTTGTTTGGTTTCCCCATATGTGTGGTGCCGGTGATCGACCGCCCAAGGGGCTGGCGAAAAAACTTCAAAAAAAGTACGACCAGATGGCGAAGGGCACGCAGTCTTCGGCGCAGGTGCCCGATGCCAAGGACCTTGAAGAATGGAATGAAGGGTTAGCTGAGCAGGTAAATTTGTCACGTGATGAACATAATAGGCGAGTTGATGCCGCCAATAAAGCAATCATTGCGGAGAACGCGGAAATCGACCGCAAAAATGCCGAAACTGCGCGGCTTAATAAGCTGCGCGCCCTGTTGTATCTCAAGGTTAAGGCCGGGTGCCTGGCGCAGGGCAAGCCAGTGCCACCGCCGGTGGAGCTTACGCCAGAACAGCCTTTGGGGGAGATTTCGCCGCAGCTGGACAACCTAAAACGGCTGTCATTCTTGACGCAGTTTTGCGAACAGCGCGCAAAAGAGATGTACGAGCACAATTATTTTGATCACGTCACCGCAGATGGGAAGCCATGGAACACAGTTCTGTTCTCGTGGGTGGATAAGAATGGCCTACCACGACCAACGGCTTGGGCAGAAAACATACAGAAAGGCACCGGGCCAGAGCTGCCCACGCCTGCTGTGGCAAATGCGCGTTTTGCGCAAAGTGCCGGCCATTATCGCAATATGATTGGACTTTACAATCGTATTGGTACTGGCTCTTATGTTGTAAAAGTTGATGGTCTGCTCGTATGGCATGTTGTTGAGATGTTCTTTTATTGGTGATGCTTCTGCGATTCTTGCAGTTGTGTAGCGCTGTCTTTTTCTCGTGATAGGTGTGTCCACCGCGGCTTGTATCTGGCGAAGGCGATTTGGGCCGCCACTGTGGCTTCGCTGTTAAACTTCCGGCGATCTATGTATCCTGGTCATCTGTTGTAACGCTTAAAGATTGTGGTTTTTCGTTGATTTTTTCGTCGGTGCTCTGCGCTGTACTTAATGGGTGGCCTCTGTGCGCAGTCAGTGCCGGATTGGGGACGCTGCTGCGCCTTATCGATGTAGCTGTTCTTTGTTTTGATGCGGCTGTCTTTTTCTCGGTGTGTACATCGCGGCTTGTATCTGGCGAAGGCGGATTTTTGTTGTGCCTAATGGCTGAAGGTTTTCTGCTGTGTGCTACGATAATATCTCTCGCTGTATTGCACGAACAGCACTTTCCCCGCAGGTTTTGGTTACGCCGCGTCCCTGCAAGTTCTAGCACGCGCAAAAGGGAAATGCACAGAGGTTCTGCCGTTTGAGCTTGTTTATCCCTACATTTGGGCGTTTATTCTTCGTGGTAAGGCTGTCCTCTGGCATTTTACACCAGTTGCGGGCCCTCGCTTCAGCGACTGCTACTGCTTGCCAGCTTTCTGTTTTGTGCAGCGATTCATGCGTAGGCAGCAACTTGCAAGCACGGCGTTTAGTCCGAAGAGCAGCTTTGGGCCACCCACACGAGTTCGAAGCCCAGCTTGCGGGCGATGTGTGTTGGTGGGTCTCTGCCGTAACGCTTAAAGATTACTGTTTTTCGTTGTTGCCGCGCCGTTGTTCCGGGCGCCCTGAGCAGACAGTTACGGGTTGCCGGCGCTGCTGTCGCCGTATCGCTGCAACGGGGCAACTGTTCCAGCTTTTGCATCGGGCTTCTCTTTTCGTGGGGGATTGACGGCGGCGCTGCCGGCTGCCGGGATAAGCTGCTACTTTTGCGCATTTGTTTTGCACGTCGATTCATGAGGAGGCAGCAACTTGCGAGCACGGCGAGTTAGTAAGCAAAGCTGTTTTGGGCCGCCCACACGAGTTCGCTGTTAAGCTTGCTGCCATGTCTGTTGGTGGCTCTCTGACGTAACGCTTAAAGATTGTGGTTGTTCTTCTGGCCGATGCGCGGTGCCCACACGAGGCTATCTGTGCGGAATCAGTGCCGGATTGGTGACGCTGCTGAGGTTGGCGCGCTGCAACTGTTCTTTGTTTTGCCTCGCTGCTTGTTGCTGATAGCAAGGAGGAATTGTAAATTTGTGCTCTATATAATGCCCATTGTTGCGACTATATTCTCCAAGCCGCAATGGTGTTGTGGGCGCCGCTTTTTGTGTTCGCTGCCATGCGGGTTAGGTTTTTTTGCTTGTCTGTGGCTGTGGGGCGCCACGGTGGGATGTTTTGGTGGATTGCAACTAGCTGGCGCTCCGAGATGATTTTGTGCTAAATTATCGAAAAATCTTGCTAAATTTAATTTGTGAGACTATAATAATATTTGTCAATGGAAGTTGGCGCGATATATAAACCTGTTTACGTTCTGATATGCTATGGTTTTTTCTGATTGATAGAACGCAGGGTACCTGTAAATTGCAATGAAAGGGTACTGTAATAGGGGGCATTACACGAATCTCTGATTTTTTGTTTTTAATCGTCGGGTTGAATCGTTAGCTACTGAGATACCCCCTTGAGCTTTTGGTAGGGATACTTGTGCGGCATTGGTAGCTGCGCGGGAAGTTCGATGGGGATAGTAGTATCTAACGGGTTTTGTGATGGTTTGGCAGTTAACCGTATAAAATTCTTGCAGGCAGTTGGTTCTATATAGCTGGTGGGATTCCACAGCTGGTTGGATATCAGGATTGAATTGTGTAAGGAGTGGCCATATGGTAATATGGTATGGAATGCTTGGTAGCTGCTAAAATGCACGTTTTTTAAGGCGGTGGGTGCAAAAATGATAAAAACACTTTATGTCATCTGTAGAGATGTGTTAGTTTGAACCTTAAAGCAGTATAATGGTGAATGACTTGGGAATAAACCCCGTGGGATGGATAGTTTTCTTGCTGTGTTTGCTGGTTGCGGGCTTGGTTTCGTTTAAACTTGGGGAACGTTACCGCAAGAAGATTGCAGAAGCCAGCATAAAGAGCGCAGAAGAAGAGGCAAAGCGGATTGTTAATGATGCCATTCGCTTGGCAGAGACCAAGAAAAAGGAAATTTTGGTTGATGCCAAAGATGATGTTTTTAAAATGCGTGGGGAGGCTGAGAAAGAGCTTAAAGAGCGACGGGCGGAATTGGGGCGCCAGGAGCGTCGTGCTTCACAAAAAGAAGATGCTTTGGGGAAGAAGATAGAAGCAGCTGAGAAAAAAGAAGAACAGTCATTGGCGAAGTTGAAGGAGGCCAAAGAAAAGCTTGAAGAAACAGAGATTATAAAAAAACATGAGTTTGAGCTTTTAGAAAAGATTTCTGGTTTTTCTAAAGAGCAGGCAAGGGAGCAGGTTTTAATTAAGCTTGAGCAAGAGCTGGATCATGATAAAGCGTTAAAGCTTGCGGAATACAATAAAAAATTGGATGTTGAGTCTAGAGAAATGGCTCGTGAGGTCATTTCGCAGGCCATTCAACGTTATTCTGTTGATGATGTTGCGGAAATAACGGTTGCTGTTGTTTCTTTGCCAAGTGATGAGATGAAGGGGCGGATAATTGGCCGCGAAGGGCGGAATATTAAGTCGTTGGAGATGACACTTGGGGTTGATTTGATTATAGATGATACCCCTGAGGTTATAACAATCTCTTGCCATGACCCGATTCGTCGCGAGATCGCGCGGATGACGCTGGAGAAACTGATCACCGATGGTAGGATTCATCCAGGGAGAATTGAAGAAATGGTTGAAAAATGCCGAAAAGATCTGGATCAGAAGATGCGAACGGATGGCGAGCAGGCGTTGCTTGGTCTTGGTATTCATAACGTGCATGCAGAATTAACAAAGTTGATCGGCAAGCTGAAGTATCGCACGAGTTATGGACAGAATATATATATGCATTCTTTGGAGGTTTCAAACCTTGCTGCGATGATGGCTGAGGAGATTGGCGCAAATGTTGCCATTGCAAAGAGAGCTGGGTTGTTGCATGACATTGGCAAGGCGATGAGTCATGAGGTTGAGGGTTCGCATGTGCAGATTGGTGTGGATCTTGCGAAGAAATACAAGGAATCTCCCGCTGTGATCCATATAATTGAAGCTCATCATGGAGACATTGATGCGAATTCGCCAGAAGCGTTCCTTGTGCAGGCCGCTGATGCGATTTCTGCGGCACGTCCTGGGGCCAGGAAGGAAAATCTAGAAAAGTATATCAAGAGGATTGCGGCACTGGAGGAGATTGCGCGTTCCTTTCGGGGGGTTGCCAAGTCCTATGCAATCCAGGCTGGTCGCGAGGTTAGGATAATGGTTAACCCAGACGACGTCAGCGATGATGGCTTGATTCTCCTTGCGTCCGCAATTGCAGCAAAAATGGAGCAAGGGGTTGAATATCCCGGCCAGGTTAAAATCAGCATGATCCGCGAGAAGCGTGTTGATGCGTTTGCTAAATGATGCTGTTTTGGTCCCTGCGAGATTTCTTTGCTGTTGCTATGGCAGGTAAATCTCGGAGCTGCTTGGTAATCTGATCATCTTTGGTCTTTTTGGTTCTAGCTGTTTACCTGGTTTGAGTAGGTTTGTGTGTGGTATTCCCGTAATGGAGATTTTAGCTGTGTCGGGGATGCCACTTGCTTTTTTGTTCTAGTTTTAATGAGGTAGCGGCAGCCGGCTTTTGAGCGTTGTCGTTTGGGGCTGACTTTACGGGGTTGATACGAGGCAAAGGCTTGGTTGGTGCGATATTGATGAGTGGTCGTATGAAGGGTTGCGAAAATAGAACACATGAAAATTTTGATGCTTGGTGATGTTGTTGGTGACATCGGTTGCGATTTTCTGAATTGCAGACTGCCTGGAATAAAAAGATTGCATCAGTTGGATCTGGTGGTTGCAAACGGAGAAAATTCGGCGGCAAGCAACGGGGTGTCTTTCCCAAGTGTCCGCAAGTTGCGTAATGCGGGTGTGGACGTTATAACAACTGGCAACCATGCTTTTTATAACCGCCAGTCATCAGAATTGTTTGGAAAATATAATTTTTTGTTGCGCCCAGCAAACTCACCTCCGAATTCGCCGGGTTGTGGTGTTTTTGTTTGCGATAAAGGTGGCGTTCAGGTTTGTGTAATCAATCTGATAGGTAGGGTGTTTATGCCTTGGGCAAGCAGAAGCGCATTTGAGACTATTGACGGAATTTTAAAAAAACGGCAGAAATATAAGTTCACGGTTGTTGACTTCCACGCAGAAGCAACCAGCGAGAAGAAGGCAATGGCTTTTCATCTGGATGGTAGAGTGTCTGCTGTGGTTGGAACCCACACCCATGTGCCAACTGCCGACCAGCAAATATTGCCGAAGGGCACAGCTTACGTCACGGATCTGGGTATGGTTGGGCCTAAGCTTTCGGTGTTGGGGATGGATCCGGTTGTTGCTGCTGGAAAATTCAATGGTCGTGGCTGCCCAGAATATAAGCTGGCAACAGGGGAATGCGAGTTGTGTGGTGTGTTTTTGACATTGGATGAAGGAACAGGAAAGGCCATTGAGATTGAATCTTTAAGGGTGACAGAATAACACCGCAAAAGGTCCAGCTGTGCAGAAACCATTCTATAATCTTTCTTCCGGCGTTGCGTTATTGCGACAGCAATGCCCAAAGGAGCTAATCACGGAATGAAAACACCAAAAAGTCAGAGCTTTCTTCACGGTGCGTTAATTATAATGATGGGAACTTTTATCTCTAAGTTTATTGGCATCTTTTTTCGACTGTTGGTTGGGAATATTATAGGGGCAGAAGGGCATGGGTATTATGGATCTGCTTACAGCATTTATAAGCCTCTTTATGCCTTGTCGATCTCTGGATTGCCGGTGGCGCTGGCCAAAATTATCACCGAAAATGCACAAAACGAGAAGGGCTACAAAATTGATCATGTCTTTCGGGTTGCGCAGCGGTTGTTTATGCTAATTGGCGTGGTTTTAATGGGGGCAATGGTTGTCTTTTCAAAGCAATTGGCTGTCTTCATGTGTAACCCGGGAGCAAAATTGTGCATTATGGCTTTGGCACCGGTCGCGTTTTTTGCCTGTTTGGGCGGCGCCTACAAAGGTTACTACGAAGGTTGCCGTAACATGTACCCAACCGCTTGGTCCGAGGCAATAGAGGCTGTTGCGCGTCTGGTTTTTGGCACTCTCTTTGCCGTGTTGGGCCTGAAGGTTGGCGTTTGGCAATTCGCAACCACAAAAACCGTTTTTGGAATGGTGGTTACAAGTCAGCACGAAGCCGCATTAATTTGCGGGGCTGCCGGGTCTCTTTTGGGTATTACTGTGTCCTGCGCGCTTGGTACAATTTTCCTTATTCTGCGGAAGGGAAGGGAAGAGTTTCCAACTCCGGCGGTTCCTCGTAGTGAACGATCCACGGCGGAGATCCTGCGGAGGATAATCGCGATTGCCGTTCCTTTGTGCTTAGGTTCTATTGTTTTTAATGTTTCTGGCAACATCGATGCCAGAACGGGGAAAAGCGGCCTGATGCAGGCTATGGCCGCAAATCCGCATGAATTTGCGCGGATGTTGGACAGTTTAAAAGCGCCGGTGAATGATATTACTAATCTTCTTTGGGGGGGGTACGGGCTGTTGCTGCCACTTTATAATTTTGTTCCGGCAATTATGGTTTCGTTTGGCGTTAGTTTGTTGCCCTGCTTGGCGGGGGCCTGGAGCTCCAGGAGTCATGAGGAAGTAGGCAAGCATGTTGAAACAAGCCTCCGCGTGACGAATGCTCTTGCGGTTTCTGCTGGTTGCTTGGTTGCCCTCAACGCGGAACATATCCTTTCGCTGATCTATAGCCAGCGGGTTGCGGAAATGATGTTGGTTGCTCCTTGCCTACGGATTTTGGGTGTTGGTATTATTTTCACGTCGCTTGCTTCCACCACAAATGTGATTTTGCAGGCAACAGGGCGCTTCAAGTTGCCCACGCTTTTGATGGCTGGTGGTGTTGCTCTAAAATATATTGTGAATAAAATATTGATTCCAAACCCAAAGTTTAATATTAAAGGCGCTGCTATTGGCACATTGGTTTGCTATTTTTTTATTGCTTCTGTTGGCTTGCTCTTGGCATTAAAGATCACACGCGTGAAGCTAGATGTGAAATCGGTTTTTTTAAAACCTTTACTTGTGGGGCTTTGTACATTGCTTGTGGGTTTCCTTTGTGCGCAAATTTGTTCTTTTTTTCCTTCGCATTCCGTTGCTGTTTGGAGATTCCAGCAGGTTATTATTGTTTTCCTTCCCATTCTTCTTTTCCCATTTTTCCTGCTTTTTTGCCGGGTGTTAACAGAGGATGATGTCCTCATGTTCCCTTCAGGGGAGAAGTTCCTTCCTTTTCTAAAAAAACACCGATTCCTGCTCTGAGTTTGTTGCTCAGCAGAATTGGTGTTTTTTTCGTTTACCCTTTGTCATCCAAATCCGTTACCGCTTTGAAGTTATTGCCGAACACCCAACTGCTCGGCGTTCCCCCTTCTCCCGCTGCCTCTACCTGCCGTGGTTTCGTTGTTGTTGGTTTTCGCCACATTAATTCCCAGCGAGTGCATCCACAGCAACGCTCCCTTTTGCTGCCCGTCGCTCCACCCGCTTCTCGGTTGTTGCTTCCCCTCGTCCCGCCCTTCTGTGAGAGGAGGTCGGGGCTTTTTCTCTGTTGTTTTGTCGCGTTTTTGCCTTTTTTTGCCCCTGGTGGCACCGGTATCCGGTGTTTTTCTTACGTGGTTTCATTTTATGGTGCGCATTAGATTGCTGTCTGTTTCTTCTATCCGGATCTCACCAGACGCTTCTTTAGCCTGGTTTTATCCTCCGCGACTTTACCCTCACAACTAACAATGGCACACCGAATGGCCGTTTCTGTATCTGGATTTCCGCTTTTTTGTTCCTCGGCAATCCTGCTGCTGCTTATGTCGCATTGTTGCTGGAGTGGGGGTCCACTGCGTCCGTTATGTTTCTACCTGCGTATCTTGTATGCCTCCCTGTGCTTTGATTTGTTTTTCCCTTTGTGATGCCGGAATCTGCGTTCCTTCTCTTGCCTCTTGGATCTGTGGTTGGGCCCTGTGAGAGGACACCCTCAGAAAATCGATGGCCTGCGTTCCCACCGTGTATTGTAGATTCGCTTGTTGGTTTTTTCTTGTTTCGTTCACCATTGTCACCAAAAAACAAGCTTCTTACGGCTCGCAGGCGCTCCGAGCCTCTGGAACCGTTGTTGCCATTGCCGCGTTTCCTGCAATGTTTACCTGCCACATATCTGTTGCCATCGGCTCTATTTCATCTTCCTTATTTCGCAACTATCCTCGATGCTGCTGCTTTGTTAGGCTTTTTTGCCCTGATCGCTTCTCTTCTAGCCAGTACACACTCGGCAAAGGTGTTGCGTACTTTGCTTCGTTCTCGCTATGTTAAGACCCACCAAGAAGGTGTTTACCACTTTTTTGCGTTATCCGTTATGCCTAGTGGTGTTTGGTCGTCTTGTTACTCCTGTTCTTCCAGAGACGCTAAACCTCAACCTCCCCAGTAGCGGTCAAGTGCCAAAATAGTAACTTCCCGCTCGCCAAACCAACAAGCTTCTCTGTGCGTATCGAGAAGGATATCCACATCATGATTTGCCAGGGTGCCCGTATCTCCAACGACACAGCAACCCAAAACTTCGCCCCCCTGGCCCAGGATTACGACCCTGGTGCCTTGTTCCAAATCCGACCGCTTCATCGCTACAACGCCTTTGGGGGTGAAAAGGTTAGAATAGGTTCTTCCCCAGGAGTGATTAACGGAATACGCTACGGCATTTTGGTGCTCCAGCACCCGCAC
>JAIRZL010000055.1 GCA_031267245.1 Oscillospiraceae bacterium | reverse complement strand
TGGAGCCTCAGCACAAAACCACGCTGTTGCTTTGGGGCAAGCCGCGCAATGGTTTTGACAATACTTGCCGAAGCAGCAGCCGGTGACAGGCACCAAATATAGATTGCGCCGTGCTTTCGGCAACCAGCTAAGAGCGTGCCACGCCGACATGACCAGAAAATTCGCTGGGCATCCGTTATACGCGCGGCATTGGGCAGGGCAATCCGTTCATCGTTGCAATAGCTCACGGGGTCATTGATCGCCAGACAGACCCTAGCAAACCACAAAAACAACAAGCGCTAGTGTGTGGCCTTGGTGGCTGGCACTTCCAAAAAGCGACTAGCGACTAATGAGAAAGCTGTTCACAAAGCTGTGTTTGTTGCGCACAGCTAGGGAGATGGCATTCCGCTATCCAGCAACCAACAAAAAACGCAAAGGAGTAGTGTTCATTGAGCAAATTGGCCAAAACAAAATATATTTTCATAACTGGCGGTGTTGTTTCTGGGCTTGGCAAGGGCATTACGGCGGCTTCCTTGGGGAAGTTAATCAAGGCGCGGGGCTATAAAGTAGCCATTCAGAAATTTGATCCTTATATTAATGTGGACCCGGGAACAATGAGCCCATATCAGCATGGTGAGGTTTTTGTTACAGATGACGGCGCAGAAACCGACCTTGACCTTGGCCATTACGAGCGCTTTATCGACGAGAATCTGACTGGCAATTCAAGCACAACCACCGGCAAGATTTATTGGGAGGTTTTGAATAACGAGCGGCGCGGCGATTACCTAGGCGCAACCATTCAAGTGATCCCGCATATAACAGATGCAATCAAGCGTAAGGTTTATCATATTGGAAAGAGTGCCGGCGCGGATGTTGTTATTACAGAGATTGGCGGCACGGTTGGTGATATCGAAAGCTTGCCTTTTTTGGAAGCGATCCGGCAAGTTGGTTCTGAATTTGGAGATGATGTTTTATATGTTCACGTTACCCTGCTACCTTTCATTGGGTGCTCCAACGAATTGAAATCCAAGCCAACCCAACACAGTGTGAAAGAACTGCGATCCTTGGGGGTTCAGCCGCAGATACTTGTTTGTCGCTCTGAGGTTGCGATTGCTGATGAAGTGAAAGATCGTTTGGCTTTGTTTTGCGATGTTCGCAAGCAGGATATAATCCACAATACAACCGTTGATAATCTCTATGAAGTGCCGCTAATGTTAGAGAAAGAAGGATTTGCCAATGTTGTGTGCGAACATCTCCGTTTGGAAAACAAAAAGCCGGAATTAACGGAGTGGCAAAGCATAGTAAAAAAAGTCAACAGCTTGGAAAAGACCATAACTATCGGGCTAGTTGGCAAATATGTGGCAATGCGAGACGCATATCTCTCGGTTGCAGAAGCACTTCGACATGCGGGTGTTGCGGCCGGTGTGGCGGTTAATATCAAGTGGATAGATTCCGAATGTTTAGAATCTTTGGATGCAAACCTTGAGTTGGCCGATTGCGATGGGATCCTTGTACCGGGTGGATTCGGCAATCGTGGAATAAATGGCAAAATAACGGCGATAAGGTACGCGCGCGAAAATAATATTCCGTTTTTGGGAATTTGTTTGGGTTTGCAGCTGGCGGTGATCGAGTTTGCGCGGAATGTTTTGGGCTTGAAGGATGCAGATTCAACGGAGTTTGCCGATTGTGACGACCCAGTGATAAGCCTTATGGAAGAGCAGGAAAATGTTAATGAGAAGGGCGGCACTCTACGCCTTGGGTTGTTCCCTTGCAAACTTATCGAAGGAAGCATAGCGAGGGAAATATATGGCACAGAATTAATCTATGAGCGGCATCGCCACCGTTATGAATTCAACAATGAATACAGAAAATTGTTCGAAGAACATGGCGTGTTTTTTTCTGGCAGGTCCCCAGACGACAGGTTGATTGAAATTATCGAACTGCCTAACCACAAATGGTTTCTGGCATCTCAGTTCCACAGCGAATTCAAATCCAGATTAACCAAACCACACCCAATATTCCTAGATTTCGCCAAGCATTGCAAAAACTAAGCTCCAGCCAGGAGCATGCTTGTTACAGTTTCAACGAGAAAACGGAGCGCTGGCCAAAAAAAGCCCCGCCGCTCAGCCGAGGGCACTAGCGGTGGAGCTCTTCTTCTGTTGGCACTGCGGGCGACCCTGTGCGTTGGCGCTAAGGGCGTAGGCAATGCGTTGTTTGGCCCTACCCCGCTAGCACAACGAGGCGGGGCAAGGCGTGGCGGCCAAAACGTGCTGTGGTAATACGTGCTGTGACATTGCGAGCTGTGCCGCTACAGGTGCCACTACTGGCTGCGCCTTACGTGGGGACGTCTCGTTCCCGCTAGTTACCGTTTCCGGAAGGGAAAAACCGAGCTTAGTGGAACAGCCGTTACGGCTAAGTGCTGTTACCGCTGCCGTGCCAGCTTCCTGTTCCCTGCTGTGCTTGTTGATGACTGAGTATGCGCACCACAGGCTAAAACGAACAAAAAAGCATTGGCGAATTCGTCAATGCTTTTTTGTTTGACTGTCCAAACCGGTTGCAGAGATTTATTTAGCCTTTGCAGAGTTAAGCTTGCTTAAGGTAAAGCATCAGCGTTTCTTTGTTTTTCTTTATTTCTGCAGAATCTTCTTTGCTTGCTTTGTAAACAACATCCTCTTCTGCTTCTTGGTTCTCTGCATAGATTTTTTCGTATTTTACCCCTAAAGCATCTAGTTCTGCGGTAAGTTCGTCGATCTTTCTTCCTGTGATAACCGGCAGAGTGACAACCTCAGGGCCGCTACTGACAGTCACTTGCAGGACCAGAAGTTTTTTTGGATCATATTTGGTGCCAGCGGCTGGGGTTTGTTTTACGACCGCCCCCTCCTCCACAATCTCATCAAATGCACATACAGGGAGGACCTGGAATTTATCGCCCGTTTCTGATAGCGTTTTGATTTTGTCGTATTTTTCGCCAACAAGGTTTGGAAGCTTGCAAACAGAATCCTGATCAGATGGTTGGGCCTCGTTTATATTTAGCTTTTGAGGTCGCAATTTTTGAGTATCGTCAAGCAAAAAGAAAGCAGCAACCGCCACAATGGCGGTTACAAAAACACCAACGAACAAAATCGTTTTTAGAGAAGTTTTTTGTTTGCGTTTGTTCTCATTGGAAACCATGTGAAAATCGGCAGCGCGGTCCTCGCTTTTGTTCGCTCTGCCTAGGTTAAAAAATACAGTTGCATCTGCTTTGTTTGAATGATTTTCTGCCAAAAGGCCAGCATTAAATTGGCGGATGGTTTGTGTCCTCTCTTGCCGATCTTTGCATAACGCGTTTTTTATTGTTCGCAAAACATTAGGCGGTAGACCATCAGCCTCTGTGTTTTTCTTTGTGCAAAAGTCTGGCGGTAGCTCTTTCACTGTTCTGCCTGTCAATATTTTAATGAGCACACAAGCCATTGAATAAACATCTGTCCACTCACCTTGCCATTTGTTTGAATAGTATTGCTCAGGTGCGCTGTATCCTTCAAATAACTGATATTTGACCTGCGTGTTTCTGGTTCGTATAGTAGGAATCGAAAACCCAGATAGGAACATATCTCCACAAGATTCATCCACTAAAATGGTTTCTGCACTTATCCCGCGATGAATGACCCCGTTGTTATGGATGTTCATTAAAAGCTCGTTTAAAGCGAAAATCCTGCTCTTTATCTCATCCCAAGCCAGCTTCCAGTGCTTTTCGAGAAAGGCTTGCAAACTTATTAAATGCCGCACATCGGGGTAGATAATGTAAACCGTCTTGTTGCAAATTATTATGTTTTCAATGTTGATAAGTCCCTTTAGAGAATTCAGTTGCTGCAACGTTTTGTGTAGGTCCAAAAAATCCACCATAAATGTTTTATGCTGGACGTCATTGCTGAGTTTAGGGGCAAGTTCACCTGTTTGCAATCGGCTGGAAAGTGTTAATGGAGCGTATTCCTTAATCATGCAAGTTTTGTTGCTTGCCAAGTCTTTCCCAACATACAGAATATGTTCCCCATTCCACTCACGCATCTTGCCAACCAAATATCTGGCATTCAAAGTGCTGCCGATCTCTAGGAAATCCTTGCTATTCTGTTCATATCTGTTCATTCCGCAAATGTCGCATGTGACATTTGCTTCATCAATGTAATTCATACATCCGGTGCAGAGCCGTAGTCCACTTTCCTGCATAAAGTCTTCTCACTGTCCTTTTGTTGACGGCAGGATTAATTTTCTTCACACACAATACTCTTTGATCTGCCCGCAAATTGGCAAATTATCTGCCTTATTAAACGTTATTTTACCATATCTTGCTGCAGTAATGCAATGCAACCAGCGACACCCGTCGTGCAAACAGATGACTTGCGTACCAACCCAAAAAGCCTCCCGCTTTTCATTTATGTTTTTTCTTTGCTCGCATTTGATAGCTCCAGCAAGAAGCAAAGTTTTGTCACATCCAAGCATGGCACAACTTTTATTAAAATCTTTCTGCCATAAAGATAATAAAGTCCGGAGACAACTTGCCACCACTTCCCTGCCCGCTCAACGGCCGTCTACGTTATTCATTCACAGCGCAGTGAGTCGTTTCGCTCAGGTTTATCTCGCTTCTGTGCACCAATAGACTCAAAAGGAAAGCAGGAGCAGCGACAGTATTTTTTTGTGTGATTATCTGGCACCACTCTACAGTCACAGCCAAAATTTTCAAGCCAGATCACACCACATTCATCTGCAAGAAGCAGGCATTTATCTTTCTGTTCCTGTGGGATTTTGTGCTCAGAAAATAGCTTTTTGAGGGTTTTTGTGCACCCATACCGTGGCAACTTTATCTTGTCTCCTGCTTGCCTTGTGCGTAATTTGAGCTGCCCAACTATTTTGTCGTAATCCAGGATCTGTGAGGCATCGTTAAGGCTGGAGTGGCTTTTGGGGTCTTTTGTGGTGACCAGACGAAGCTCCAAACCTTTTTGGTCATGAATTTTATATCTGCCGGGGCCAGAAACATCTATTTCTCTAGGATATATTTTGGGGAAGGCTTCCTTGGGTGCTTCTTTTTCAACCGTTAAAAAAGCGCCACAAACAGAGACAAAGATATGTTCCTTTACCATTAATCTGCCCTTACCAAGCCGAATCATCTGTTGGATAAGCCTTGCTTTTTTTTCATCACACAACACACCTGCGCTCATCAAAAGCCGCTTGATTACCCTAAAAATCACGCTGTGAGACATCAATTTAAGTCTCGCAACGTTGTATCTGCCTTCACTCACAAGGATATGTGGCTGCGCTAACGCTTCATCTACACACTTTGCAATAAAGGTTTCATCTTCCCAAAGATTTTGATACATCCTTCTAAAAACGGTATCAAAAGAACCATTCAACTTGTAAAGCTCGGGAATGATACGGTGCCTTATAAAGTTCCGCGTGAATGTTATATCGCTGTTTGTACTGTCTGTAACATATGCTAGCTTGTGTTGCTTTACATACCCCGCAATCTCTGTTTTTGAAACGAGAATCAGCGGCCGTATAACCCTACCTCTTGCCGCCGGCACTCCGCACAAGCCAGCCAAACCGGTCCCTCTGCTCATATTCAAAATCAAAGTTTCGGCGCTGTCACTTAAGGTGTGTGCCGTTGCTATCTTCGAATTCAGCTCGTTGGCAATTTCTTCAAAGATCCGGTACCTCTCGTTGCGCGCTGCTTCTTCTAGAGAGAGTTTTTGTGTTTTTGCGGTTTGCGGAACATCAATACGCCGAACAAACAAATCCACGCCAAGTTGTTTGCATAGCCCTATAACAAATTCCTCATCACGATTCGCCTCTTTCCCGCGAATTCCGTGGTTTACGTGGCAGCACCATATGTTCAATTGCCAATCTAAACAACATAGAAAATGCAAAAGAGAGACCGAATCCATACCGCCAGAAACACAAACCAAGACCCTTTCTTCTTTTCTTAGGAGATTGAAATGCGAAATAGCCTCCAAAACCTTAGAATTCACATCATCCACTCCACATTCTCGCATTTTTCCGAAGTTGGCCCATCGGCGGGCACTGAGCAGCGTGCCAACATGGAGCCTTCACAATGTCGCATTTCGACGAAAGTCAATATACACAGCCGGCTGTAAACTTAGGGACATTAGAATAAGCGCTTTCATAATTTATTTGTCCCGGCAGGAGCGCCTGACAAGGGGAGCGCCTGACAAGGCTGCTCTCGGCAACAATCTGAGGCTAAAAACACCGTCGGCTTGTTTGCCCGCTAGCATGAAAACCAGATCTCCTCCGGCAGGATCAGGCATGGCGCGCCAGCTACGAGCCCTGCAGGCAGCTTACTGCTTGACTGTTTTTATGCTTTGTTTGCGACTGCTGCAACTCCTGGCATATCTGCGCCGCTTAACAATCTGAGGCTAGCACCGCCGCCGGTTGATATGTGAGTCAACTTTTCATCAATACCCAGCTGGCCAATTGGCACAGCAACATCACCACCGCCAATGATAGACACAAGATTCGTTTCCGAAAGCGTTTTTGCGAGGGACTTTGTACCCTTTTCGAAGTTTTTGAACTCACAAACTCCCAGTGGACCGTTCCAGATCACAGTTCCGCCTGCTGCTTGTTTGATTGCAGCGGAGAAAACTTTCACAGTCTCGCTGCCTATATCCATTCCCATATACTCATCCGGGATTTGCGATAGCGGCACCAACTTGAAATCGGCTTCGTTATGGAAAGACGCCGCAGCGATACAATCGGTTGGCAAGAGCAGTGTTACCCCTTTTTGTTTCGCTTTTTTTATGATATCGAGCGCCACTTCAAACTTGTCTTTTTCGCAGATCGATCTTCCCACAGAGAACCCTTGCGCGCCGGCAAAGGTATAGGCCATACCGCCACCAAGTATTAAGACATCAACTTTATCAAGCAATGAATCAATTACTCCAATTTTGTCCGACACTTTGGCACCACCGAGTATAGAGACAAGCGGCCGTTTTGGCGAATTGATCGCATTGGATAAGATGGTTAGCTCTTTTAACATCAAGTAACCGATTGCGGACGGTAAAAACTTGCAGACGCCAACTGTTGAACTATGAGCGCGATGTGCTGCCCCAAAAGCATCGTTTACAAACAGCTCGGCCAATGATGCAAGCTCTTTTGCGAATCCTGGATCGTTTTGGGTTTCTTCTTTGTGGAATCGCAGGTTCTCCAGAAGCATAATCTCGCCATTCTGAAGGTCGTCACTCATCTTTTTTACGCTTGCCCCAATCGAATCTACTGCCATTTTTACCGGCGATCCCAACAATTGTTCTATGTGTTTGCAGATAGAAGAGAGAGAAAGTTCGGCAGAAGGTTCCTCTGGCCGACCCAAATGAGAGCACGCAATCACCTTTGCCCCATTCTCTTGCAGATGCCTTATAGTTTTTAATGATTCTCTGATTCTTCTATCGTCTGTAATCCTTCCGTTGAGCAATGGAACATTGAAATCGCACCGGACCAGCACCCTTTTCCCACGCACATCAAGATCATCGATCGTTCTTTTACCTGAAATGTCCATAATTCCCTCCGTTAATCCAATAATTGTTCTCTAATGATAACCCAAAAACCCAAGAAATCGTCCCTTATGATATCCGTTACTATCTATTAAATTACCATATTTTTTCAGTTTTTTCAATTTTTCGTCATAACACCATAATGGTGGAGAGCTGGTGGCATCCCCATTTTGCACGCAGAGGATAGAGCTGCCATTTGTAATAAAAGCTTTCTTTACAGACAAAGAAAGCTGGTGTAATGGACGAAGGGTGTTGTAAGATATGCTGGGAACTGCCCAATCTTGGCACCTCAGCAGGCGCATACGTTTCTCCTGTTGGGTATTGTGAATGCTGACGTCCCATCAACGAGAACCCGCTAGGCTGTTGATCTTGTAAGAGCGTTGAAGTATCAGCCTCCACCACGCTGAAATCCGGAGCTGCAAAGTGCAACGATTGTTGCTCAAGATTTCAACATTGACAAGATACGTGATATCTTAGGTTTTTGCCGATTTGATATAGAACAAGCTATAGTGCAGCAACATCAGTTACGCACACCAGCCAGATTTGATGCTTCGGCATGCGGAGCTCCGGAGCCGCAAGAGATGCGATTGCGGCAGTAATTGCTCAAGATTGCAACACTTGATAAAAACTAACTAGTAATTTTCAATATATTGTGTTATGCTTGGAGGTGATAATACATCCTGCTCTCGGAAGGAATCTGTATCCCAACGAGGGCAAGGAATAAAAAGGAAAGAAAAGGGGGATTTGCAAATGAAAAGCAAGGAACTTTTTGGTTTGGTTATAAGCTTTGTGATGGCAATCACATTTTGTTGTTCTGAGACGCAAGTTGCCGCTGTTGGTTCAGCTGCTATGGAAGCCAAAGTGGCGGCGAGCAACGCCGTTGGCTTGTTGGGTGGCTTGGCAGCTGGTTTGTTTGCCTGGTTGTTGCGCCAGAAGAACAAAGTGGCTGCGCGGCCTCTTGTCGTAGCCGCGGGAGACCCCGAAGAAATCCTTATTCCAGTTTTTGGCGATGAAGAAATCCATATTCCCGATGGCCTACAATACGTTGGGGTTGGATTGCAGAACCTACTCGATTTGATCAATGGGTTGATGCCCACAGATAGCGAGGAGGAAGCGTTGGCGTTTTTGCATCAAGCCGAGCGCGCAATCTACGCGGTGTTTGCCGGGTTTTATGAACATTTAATAGAAATACTAAGCAGTTGTGGCGCAACAGCACTTACCGGGCCAGAAAAGAACGGCGCTATAACGTTCATCGACATTGATGGCGAGAGCGTTATGGCAACACCACAAATGTTGTGGCGCAACAATCCATCAGTGGTAGACTATCCAGCTCCCTGCAGGCTAGCGATTCTTTGGTCCCCAGGGATGGGGAAAAAACCAGGCGACAGCGATCCGTCGCCACAAGCAGGCACCGTCCTGCGACGTTACTCGCCGTTTTCGAGAGCAGCAATAACCGATTTGTTGGCCATGACGTGCGGGCTTTGGAATCCTGCAACGCTGGCAGAAGCAATGGCTGGAATTTGGGCGGTCACCACTCTGGCACACAACTGGTGTGAATTGTATCACCAACACCTCGCTCCCTACTGCTGGGCCTTGGGCGTGAGGGATTTCCACTTCTTGACCTCCTCGCCGGACCGCGTATATATCCAGCCTGCGAACAAAGCGTCGATGGAGACCCTAACCCCTGTGGCCATAGAACGCATTGCTAGTGCTTTTGAGTGCGAAACGCCAGCGCGGTTGTTAGCGACAGCACTTTCTGACCGCCACCCAACTCGCCTGCTTCCAATTTTGCTGGGCGCGGAGCCTTATATACCACCTCAATTCCAAAGCGTTGCGACCGCCGCATAAATTCTCTTCTTGACAAGAAGCTAGCAAAAACCAATCGATCGATGGCAAGGAATAAAAAGAGAAAGAAAAGGGGGACTTATAAATGAAAAGCAAGAGACTTTTTGGTTTGGTTATGAGCTTTGTAACAGCAATCTCATTCTGTTGCTCTAAAGTGCAAGTTGCTGCAGTTGGCTCGCCAGCTGCAGACGGCAAGGCAGCGGTTAGTAAGGCTGTCGCCTTAGTGAGTGCCGCCGGATTTGGTACTTTAGCTTCTTT
>JAIRZL010000048.1 GCA_031267245.1 Oscillospiraceae bacterium | reverse complement strand
CCCTTACGCAGAAGGAGAGGAAGCCCGAACGAAACAATTAGAACCGCCAGTAACAGAATAGAACAAGAGATGGAAACACAACAGCCGGCCGCCCCACAGGATCGCTTATTTTAAGCCCTGGGTCCGCAGTTTCTGTTGGCGCACTTCCCAGAACCAAAATCCGCACATAAGCCGGCGAAACAGACCGATTTTTAGCCCCTTATCCGGCAACAGCAACGCTGTGGGCCACCAACACGGCAAAAAAACCAGCTGCCAAGCCTCCCAACAAACCAACGGCGTTGCTCGCCGCCACTTTGGCCTCCATAGCAGCTGAACCTTTTGCGGTAACCCGTGCTTCAGAGCAACAAAATGTGATATACTTATCACCACCACCTGTTTTTTTGAAAAGCCATTGTTGCCACACAAGCCGATTCGCTTGACATTGCGGTGAGCGCTTTTGCTCCTCTCTAGTTTATAGGCACTTGCTTCTCAGCGACAGTTTCCGTGGAGGCGTTACAGCAAGCTCATTTACTTACCGCTGGCATTTGACATTACCCACCTGTGCGCCATGTCATTTATGCAGACAAAAGATCTACGCAGACTGTAACAAAGTTGATGGATTGGTAACCCGGAGTTCCAATCACCAGATCTAAAGATTCAAAAAACAACACGCTGTAGTTATCTTTCGTTCACAAGTTTAGTTGACAAAAGAGATAACAAGACGGTAAAATATACCTTGGGCAATGGTTGTTTCGCCCACACACACACACAAAGGAGGAGCAGCAAAGTGAAGGGTTTGTTAAAATTCTTTTGTTTTCTTTTTGGCTTGGTTAGCATCTGTGCAATAATATATAAATTATTCTTCGAAGACGCCTGTTACGAAGACAGATATATATATATGAACAGCGACAACGATAAAGAAGAATAAAAAGTTGCATCTTTCGGATTTTATTTTCTTTGGCGCAAGACCAGCGTGCGAAGAACTAATTTCGCAAAATTCAAGCATAAATTCGCTGCAGGAGGCACATAAATTCTATGAAAGCGCTTTACATCGTCAGAAAAGTAGATGAACTTGGCAGGGTTGTCTTGCCAATGGAGCTCAGAAGGACGCTTGATATCTCTGAAAACGATTCTCTAGAATTCTTCGTTGAAAACGATAAGATCATAATAAAAAAATATGAACCCGCATGCATGTTCTGCCACAATGCATCTGATCTAACGGTTTTTAAAGGTAGAAATATATGCAAACAATGCGCAAAAAAGATTGCCAGCGAATAAGCAAGAACCAGACCACCAGGCTTGCAATAAGCTTTATTTCGTTTTTGTGTTATATCATTCACTTCAAGCATCAACTCAAACATCAACATTTTCTCAAATGTGCCGTCCGATTTAGCGACCACAAAAATCCCAAATACAAAGACCCAACAAACCGCAACTTAAAGTTTCTTGCAACAAAAAAACTGGCCGCTACGCAAGCAACAGCAAAAGATATTACCATGATACAAGTACTACGTTTTTGCACTATAGCAGACCATGCAAAATTTCACAAGTAACATGAGGAATGGTTTAAAAGCCTTCCTCATATTTTCATTTAATAGCCATTCCGAGCCCCACACCAACACCAGAGGTTAACGAGGTGCTCTATGATTGCCAGCCGACTACAGTCACAGCCACAATAACTTATATACGTGTATACATGCTAAACTCCGAATATACCGCTCGAATGAATACTCGAAGCTGTCAAATATATCAACATTATACGTCAAGTTATCAAGCCGCAAGAAAAGCCGTCCTGAAGCGAAAACTTCGCGTCACGCCCCGTGCTGCACCACCAATGGCCGCGCCTACAGCCCCCAAACCCCCAAAACCAGCAAGCATAGCAACGACCATAAAAAATGGTATCCCAATATATTAATGCCAGAAGCCAACGCAAAATCTCCACAACACAGCAGATAAATCAACATGCCAACACCAAAAAGCAACCCCACACTTTGCACAAACATTGCAGCAGTTGCCACATTTTGCGTCTTTTTTGCATCACTCAAAATAGTTTTAATCCCAAACAGTTGATCGCTAAAAAACACTCCAGACGGTGCAGCTGCCGCAACCTCCCACAAAGCTCCATTGTTGTGAGGAACAACATTCACAGAGGCACTGTCGAGCTCATAAAGATTGCCAACAAAGCCACCAGACAAGGTCGTATCCCGCGAGAGAATTAACAAGTTCAACCTGTTTTTTTGCAGAACCGCAAGGGCCCTTTGCACCTTAAGGACCGGCTTATAACCAAGGATAAACATGGCCACCAAAACCCCATCAGCAGCAACATACTGCACCCGCGGAAAGACCTCCTCAGAATTTGCAGTCAAGCGTGTTTTTTCAAAATCCCGTGACGGAACCCGCACACCGTGATTTATCATTAACTCCCGCTGCCCAAACAAAACCTTTTTATTTTCAATCCATCCAGAAAAGCCCATGTTGCCTTCAAAATTAAAACCCTCCACACGCTTGATCATGTTAGCTTCCGCCAACATGCCGGTGAAGATATCAGCATATTCCACCTCAGCCACACTCAAAATACTGGCAGAACCCCAAATTGCGAAATCAACTGCCTGTTTTTCAAAAAGTTCCATCTTTAACAACCTAACATGTGTTGTTACAATTAAATCACTCGCATTCAAAACAGCCGTATCCGCCAACACGGCCGGCCCTATTGCTGCCAACGAATGGGCTCCAGCATCAATTTTCCACAGCCGTTGCGAAAGTCGTAAAAAAGTTAGAGTGCAGCAAAGATTGCCAGCAAAAGCCCCACCCATAGCCAAAACACCGGCGCCAAAAGACGCAGCCACTAAAAAACCCAACTGACGAAAACAGCCCCAAGCAACACCAAATACGGCAAAACCAAAAACTGCCCAGGCCAAAACTGAGCACATGCTATCGTAATAATCGGCAGCATTTGAATCACTCTCTCCATATTCCTTCACTTTTCGAGAGAAACAAATCCT
>JAIRZL010000023.1 GCA_031267245.1 Oscillospiraceae bacterium | reverse complement strand
AGATCCCCGTTCCAGATGGCTTGTACGGCCGCGGCTTACAAATCCTGATCGATCTGGCTTTGGGAAAATTGAAACACGGAACCAAAGAGGAGATGCTACATGACCTTCAAAGAGCCCATTATGCGCTATATGGCTTGTTCGATGGCATACTTTCGCATCTGCCGCAAATACTAGGAACATTTGGATACACAAGCCACGAGAAAATTACCAGTAGCATATACATGTACACCGGTCCCGGCCAAAATGCATTTTTCTGTGCCCCGACAACTTGGTGGCAGAATGCTATATCAGAAAGTTTACAAACACCCGCATACCTGCTGGCTTCCCTTACTAGTGTCCAAGAGCCGAAAAGCAGAATTCTGCCAGAAGACAACGGCCCGCCAATTGTGGCGTTAGAAGGTTTCGCGCCGCTCTCTGCTCGGGGCCTGAGCGTGATTATGCAGTGGGCTGCTGGCACATACCACGAGGAAGACCAAACAGTGGCTTTGGAGGATGTTTTGTTGGCCACCATCAGCGCTAGCAATTGGAATGAGATGTACAGAGCTCAACTTGGTCGGTATCTCGCAAATGCTGGGGCGGAAGACATTGATCTCTCAAACTACCAAGCGATCTTTACCTTAGACGGGCAGCAACACAAAGTAGTTTGCCGGCAGAGCGGGGAGCTACCGTGGGACTATGTGGTTAATACGGATCGTGGCCTGCTGGTGAGTAACCTGCTCACCGCCCTGAATACGATTCGCTTTACGCCATCGATTTTGAGCGATGCACACCTTCCATTAAACAGTACCGCCGGGTATGTGTGACCACCAAAGCAGAACTCCAAACAAGGAATTCTTTCGCCTCGTTCTTTGGTTGTCAGCTCTAGCCCTCCTGGTCAACTTTCCCCTGCTGGCCGGTCAGTGCTGTAGGGTCAACCCGCTTTGGTAACAAGCGGCAGTTATCGCGGCGAAATCAGCAAGGCTCAGTTCTTCTGCCCTTGCTTGCGCCTGGATGCCAAATTCCGCGAGGATCATTTCAAGGTTTGCTTTATTGAGCCCGAGTTGTTTACCAAGCGAATTTACAAGTGTTTTTCGCCTTTGACTAAAACCAGTTTTGATTAAAGAAAACATAAGCGCGGGGTTTGAAATCCTAACCGCTGGGGTTTCTAAGATACGGAACTTAACAACAGCGGAATCAACTTTTGGGATTGGCCTAAAATTACCATTAGAAACAAGAAACAACAACTGCGGGACACTATGGTACCGGATACAAAAACTTATGGCGCTGATATTTGGTGTTTTGAATGGGGCACAAAGCCTGACTGCAACTTCTTTTTGAACCATCACAACAATGGACCTAACGGCCAAACGGCTTTCCAGCAGCTTGGTCACAATCGGGGAAGTTATATAGTAAGGAAGGTTACCAACACAAACAACATTCATGCCTTTGAACTCGGTTTCAAGCAATTTGTGGAGATCCAACTTTAAAATATCACCCTGCACAACGGTAACATTTTTCACATTCTTAAGCGCAAGATTGGCTTGCAGCTCCGGAATCAAATCGCCATCTATTTCAACGGCAACAACCTTTTCAAAACATGATGCTAACGCAATTGTTAAAATTCCGCGACCAGCACCAATCTCCAAAGCACCACAACAACCTTCGGTTACGCTATTTTGCGCTATCCGTTCGGCTATTCTTGGGTTAACCAAGAAGTTTTGCCCCAAAGATTTCTTTGCATACAATTTGCCATTTTTATTCATCATGGATCTGCCCACATGCCGCAACAAATTTCTTCAAGGCTTTTGCCCGCGCACTAACTGTATCCTTCTCATCAGAAGCCATTTCCGCAAGGGTTTTACCGTTAATAGAAAAAATCTGATCGTAACCAAAACCATCAGTCCCCCTTTTAGAAAACGCTATGCTCCCGTTGCACCTGGCAGAAAAGAAAAAAACCTGGCCAGGTGCTTTTTTCGCTTGCTCAAAACTTGATATGCCAGAAATATCTGCAATGAAGCACAAACAACAAACAAAATGAGCACTCCTCTTCGCCACAGGAACATCACTCATCAAGTCCAAAAGTTTTTCTACCCGTTCCAGATTAGTAATGTCTCCACCGAACCGAGAGGAATAAAGCCCAGGTTTACCATCTAGCACGTCAACACAAAGCCCCGAGTCATCCGCGAGTATCGGCTTGCTTTTCTTAAATTTTCTGCTTACATGAAACGCTTTTATGAATGCATTTTCTTCAAATGTTTGCCCTGTTTCTGCAATCTCTTCACCAAACCCAAGGTCGTCCAAGCTTAAAAGCTTAAATCCCGCAGGGCTCAACATCCTTGCAAACTCTGTCATCTTGCCCTTATTCCCGGTAGCGATGATAATTTCCAAAAAACACCCCTCAATTCATTAAATCATTAAATCGATACCCATCTTCTCACAATGCCTTTTTCTCTCTCCGCGATTTCCATTGCGAAAGAAGCTTTTGTTGGGAAGGCTTTTCCCAGAGTACCATTATGGCTCATTATCACTGGTAGCTAGCGCGCGTAACGGCTCAGCGCCAGCGTGTACCGTCTGCGTTTGGTTGCCGCCAGCGATTTGGGTCATCGCCGCTGTTGTGATTCGGACGCTGTTGCGTATCGATTGTGTTTGGTGGCCGCCGTGGGTCGCTTTCCCCCGCTGTTGTACAGTTGTTAGTGCTCGTTGGCTAAGAGCCTTTTGCTAGCCCGCGGGGCCGCGGCCCGCAAATGTCAATCGGCGTGTAACAATCGATTCGTTGCGCCCAAATTGCTGTAAAGAAGATCTGCTCTGGAGCGCCAAGCTTGCTACCAGCAGTTGACGCACCAAACAACCCCGTGTTATTATATACGCAAATCAACGGACGATTAGCTCAGTTGGTAGAGCATTCGCTTGACGTGCGAAAGGTCGAAGGTTCGAGCCCTTTATCGTCCACCAAATCAAAAAAACAAACTGGCTGTTATCTCATTTCTTCCAGCAGCAGAACCTCAGCATATAGAGATATGCAACGTAAGCAAGCAACGAGCCCAACAACAAATGTTGGCAAATTGCTTGCTTTTTCGTGCGATTGGCCATTACCCAGGGAGATGCTAGGGGTGCATGAAACGAGAAAACAGGGGTTGCTTCCCCAACAAATACCAGCAGCAAGCACACCGGATTTTGACAATCTTTTAGTTCGATAAAAGCTGTGAAGTCGGTGGAGAAAGCCCAGAGAGCTGCTGCTCTTCGGCAAACTTCGCGCATCGAACTAGCGCACCCCGCACACATGGCACCCAACATTGAAAGAAAATCTTTGCGTACTGACAGAAGCTGTTGGTGAATTAGCGAACAAACAGCACCAGAAATGGTTTCACGGCAAGCCGCGCTATCTCCGTTGTGTTACCAGGAAGAATCCGCGAGCTAATACTCGCGGCACTGTAATTTCTGTCACGAAACCGAAACAGGCGGCCCGCAGCCAGCACCACTAAACTCCTTGGTTGGGTTGATGCTGCTTTTTGAGTGATAATCGATCAAAGTTGCTTCCCAAACCTCTTCAACAGTCTTCGCAAAGATAAATTTAACTCTATTTTTAACGCCTTGGTCGATCTCTTCCAGATCTGCTTCATTTTCCTTGGGAAGAACAATCGTTTCAATGCCAACTTGATACGCAGCAACAACTTTTTCTTTGACCCCGCCAACCGGCATCACCTTGCCGCGCAAGGAAATCTCTCCAGTGACTGCCACGTTCTTCCGAATCGACATCTGCGTTAACGCAGAAACCATTGCTGTTGACATCGCCGTCCCGGCCGAAGGCCCGTCTTTAGGGACAGCGCCTGCAGGCACGTGCAGATGAATATCATTAGCCTTATAAGCCTCTTGATCGATTTTTAGTTTGCCAGAGGCCTTCCTTATGTATGACAACGCTGTTTTTGCCGATTCTTGCATAACTTTGCCAAGAGAGCCGGTCAATTCCAATTTGCCCGAGCCAGGCGTAGATATTGCTTCGATGCACATCGTCTCTCCGCCCATTTGTGTCCACGCCAAGCCGGTTACAACACCAACTTCATTCTTTTCCAAAACATCACGATGCGAATATTTAGCCTTCCCGGCATATTTTTCCAGGTTTCTTATTGTAAATTCAAAAGTTTTTTCCTGGGATTCTAATATATTTTTGATGGCTTTTCGGCACAAGCTTCCAACAAGCCGTGCTGCCGCCCTCACCCCGGCTTCCCTGGTGTAGTCGTCAACAATTTTATATATCACAGCATCCTTAAACTTGATCTGCCCTGGACTCAAAAGATATTCTTTAAGCTGTTTAGGGATAACATGTTTTTTTATGATATTAAACTTCTCTTCTTTGGTGTAACTGCCAAGCTCAATCACCTCCATACGATTAAGCAATGGTGTCGGAATATCCTCCATATAGTTTGCCGTTGTTACAAAAAGCACTTCACTCAAGTCGAAAGGAATTTCCAGATAATTATCTTTAAAATTGCGGTTTTGCTCATAATCCAAAACCTCCAACAGAGCTGCTGTTGGGTTTGAGCGATGATCTGAGGCAACTTTGTCTATTTCATCCAAAAGGATAAGAGGATTCTTGCAACCTGCCGTGCGCAGTCCACTTATTATTCTCCCTGGCATTGATCCAACATAGGTTTTACGGTGTCCCCGGATTTCGCTCTCATCTTTAAGACCACCAAGGGAGATCTGCACATATTTTCTGTTTACTGCCTCTGCAATTGCCCGAGCAATTGAAGTTTTACCAACACCTGGAGGCCCAACCAAGCAAAGAATCTGCCACTTTGCATTCACATTCAACGCCTTTATGGCAACCATTTCTAGAATCTTTTCTTTGATTTTATCTAATCCAAAATGATTTTTATCCAGGATCTTTGCTGCGGTTTTAACATTAATTCTGTCTTTAGTGCGAGATTTCCAAGGCAAATCCAAGCAAACATCCAAATAGCTTTTTGTTACCGCTGTTTCATAAGAGCTACCCAGACCATTGGTTAATTTGCGCGCCTCTTTAATTAAATGCTCTTGACTTTCCAACGGGGAAACAAACCGCTTTATCTTGTTGATATATTCTCGGACCTCATCGTCGAATTCATTGTAATTTGCAAGCTCGGTGCGAAGAATTTTGATCTGCTCCCGTATATGATACACCCGTTGCCCGTCCTCAATCGAAGTTCGCAGCTTGTTGCCGAGTTCAATCTGATAGTTGATGATTTCAATTTCTTTTTCAAGAGCCCCTGCCAACGCAAACAATCGGTCGTAGGGTGCTGTAAGCTCGAGCAACTGCTGTTTAATAGAAATTCCAAGCATCAAATTCATTGCTATATAGTCAACCAAATCACCACCAGACTTCATTCTAATGGCTTTAACAATCGCGTCCTTTGATATTTTTGGGAAAAATCTGGCGTATTCAATAAGACGTTTTTTTACCACCCGAATCAGCGACTTCTCAATCGTCGGAAGTTTTTTTGCATCCGCAGTAACTGTTGAATTCGAAGAATATTCTTCAACAACAGCCACGGATTCGCCATTTCTTGCTCGCAACTCCACAACCTGCGCACGAATCTCGCCACGCACAAGAACCTGCGCAGTTCCAGAAGACTTCTTTAAAATTTGCTTTACCGTGGCCAACACACCAACCGAATAGAAATTGGCAACATCTTGGCTGTCTGCCAAATCATCGGAATCATCCTCAGCCTTTTGGGCAAGCAAAAACACGCGGCGTCCTGCCAACATGGCAGCTTCTAATGCCTTTATTTCATCATTGACATCGCAATCAAGATAAAGCTCAGTTCCTGGATAAATTATGTAATTATAAATTGGCAAAAAATAAAATTCACCCACCGCCATAAGCCTATCTCTACCCTTCAAATTTACTTAACAATCAACCGCAATCGGCGGCCTGAGATCAAAAAATGATTGGCTTTCTCAAAAATTGAGCACCATGGATCATCTTTCTAAAAACGCCTCAAAGATCGCAACTGCAAAACGGCCAAATCCAAAAAAGTCACTGCTCGTTTGCTTCGCGCCATGGCAGCAAGATCATCGTCACCGCATACACAAGCAGCAACTAAACATACGCGGGCAGTAGCGCACCCCCGTGCTGTTCTCCACAAACAAACCATTTGTGCCACTTTGACACGCACTTGGGGGTAACGTGACATCAAAATATGCAGAAACAAACCGCCACGGTCGCGGCGAAAAACTTGAAACAAATACTGCGAGTTGTTGCTTCGCCGCCCGGTGGCCTCAACTGCAATACCAATAACAACAAAACTCCAAAAGACAGAAGCTGCGGTAGCCACTTGTTTGTTTTTTTAGCACAAACGTTGCGAACACCAACAGTTTGCAATCTTCCACCAGCCACCCTCCCAAGTTTTGGCGTCCTGCGTCGCTTTTTGGGAACCATCGCCACAACGCCACAGCCTCCCAGGCGCCATGTGAACGTGGATATTGTGCTTCGCAACGATGATTCGGGCACATTCGGCGAATTTTGTAAGGCTCGTGGCGGGACCACCGGTGCAGAGAACGGCATAATCTTACCAGCAAAGCCGCAAACTCACTCACCTGATCAGTTTTGGATGTGTCGCCGGAGCAGTAAATTTTCACAGCGTTTTTTGTGAGGAGGTACCCAACACGTTCCACGTCAAAACTGTTGTTCTTACCGCCCGTCAGTGCTTCCTTGTTTGATATTTGAAGGGGAAATGTCAGCGAAGCAGTTGTTGTTACTCATAAGATTTGGAATATTTATTTTAACAACATAACCCCGTTGGCAATGGAGCTAACTTTAAAAAATCAAAGCGCATGCTGGGTCGCCACTGAAGGCTAGCAATGTTGCAAATTGGCAACGCGTTGGCACACCCCGAGCACAACGGCTAGACTTAGTGTGCTACCTGGTGCGCCGACGGGGTCATCGGCTAGATTTGGTGCTTTGGGGAGGTTTTTCTTACCAAACAAAAGAATCACTTCACCAGCTACAATAATTGGCCGCAATGGGAGTTGGCTCCGACCCCTGCCTTGTGGTGCGAATATTTAGTATTTACGTGCTGGCACTGGCTTTACTACCGGAAGTAAATTCATAATAACCTTGTGACGCAATCATTGCTGCATTATCGCTGCAAAATTCGATTTCTGGGAAGAACAACTCGCAACCCAAGCTTTCACATGCCGTTGCGGCTCGTTCTCGCAGCTCACTGTTTGCACTCACACCCCCAGAGATACAGAGCTTACCACATTTTGTTACTCTGGCTGCTTCCAACAATCGATTTAGCAACACGCTAACAACGGAATTTTGGAAACTAGCAGCCAGATCTGGCAGATTAACCTCTTGCCCACTCTGCTTAATATCGCGAATCAAATTTATTGTTGCGGTTTTTAAACCAGAAAAACTAAAATCCAATTCTGCACCTTTAACCCTTGGTTGTGGAAGCTTATATCGCTCTTTATCGCCATGGCGCGCAACACGATCAATCTGCGGACCCGCAGGGTAGCCAAGGCCAAGAAAGCGGCCAACTTTATCAAACACTTCACCAGCAGCATCATCTCTGGTGCAACCAATAACCTGAAAATCATGGAAGTTTTTCACCTGAACAAGCTGCGTATGACCACCAGAAACGGTGAGGCAAACAAACGGTGGCTCCAAGTCCTTGTGCGTTATATAATTAGAGGCTATATGACCAACCACATGATCCACAGGGATACAAGTTTTTTTTGCATAAAGCCCAATTGATTTCGCAAAAT
>JAIRZL010000008.1 GCA_031267245.1 Oscillospiraceae bacterium | reverse complement strand
CACTGGCAGACCTGCAAGCTGCAGATTTTGCGTTATGCGTTTTGCAAAATGGTTGGCACGTGCATTTACCACAAACCTATCGCAATTTGGGCGCCACAGACCTGCCGACCGAATGGCCCTTACAGAGCTCGGTTGACACCTACGGGATTCGAACTTTCGGCTTCCAGCCCTTCAATGGGGACTCTTTCGCATATACAGACATGGACGGCACCAGGCAATCCCATTGGTCGGTGACATCTTGGGCCCAAACAGCAGACTATTGGAACGACGCGCCTTTTCTGCTGTGCGAACTGTCGAGACCGGGCGCTGGCAAAATGCCGCCAGAGGGAACAACAATAACGGAATATGAAGAAATGAGAGAAATAGAGGTTCCCCCTCTGTTGTATGCTCGCGGTCTGCTAACAATTCTGCGGCAAACGGCCGGATGTTGGGCACCAAAAAGTCACGCAGAGGCAGAAGCTGACTTTATGGCTGCTCTTGGTTTTTACCAGAACTGGCGGGTGCTATACAAACAAAACATTGCACGCAATTTAGCATTGGCGGGCGGCGAAATCATAAGCGGACACTCCATGAGCAACGACCCCGTCACCGTGCGGGCAGCAGGCAACACAATAGCATTCAGCCTCCCGATGATGTTTACCCCAAACTGGCAAGTCCGCCAGGGACAAACTCCCCTCAATCTTCTATTTTTCATCTTGAGCGGCTGTGTTGGCCCGCTACTCCCCGGCTTTGTAACCGAGCAACAACTGCCATCCCAATGGGCCCAGCAAGAACTCGCCCCACTATGAAAGCTTTTCGACGCAACGCTAGGCAAAAACCCATCGATCGATGGCAAGGAATAAAAAAGGAAAGAAAAGGGGGATTTATAAATGAAAAGCAAGAGACTTTTTAGCTTGGTTATGAGCTTTGTGATGGCAATCACGTTTTGTTGTTCTGAGGCGCAGGTTGCGGCAAAAGGTTCAGCTGCTGCGGCGGCCAAAGTGGCACTAAGCAACACTTTTGGCTTTTTGGGCACCGCCGGGTTTGCTACTCTTGCTTGCCTATTTCGCCAGAAGAACAAAGTGGCTGCGCGGCCTCCTGCCGTAGCCGCGGGAGACCCCGAAGAAATCCCCATTCCAGTTTTTGACACCGGAGAAATCCCAATTCCCGAGGAATTGCAACCCGTCGGCCAGGGCATACAGAACGCGATCGATTTGGTCAACGGTTTGATGCCCACATATAACGAAGCGGACGCGTCGGCGTTCCTGCAAGAAATAGAGTATGCGGTGTACGAGTTGCGTAAAAGGTTTGAAGAGCAAATAGCAAAAATACTACGCAGTTGCGGCGTAACAGCGATTGCAACAACACCGGAGGGCGCAATCACGGGCATAGACGTCGATGGGGCGAGCGTTACAGTGCACCCGCAAACAAAGTGGCGGGAGGAAGCGAACTCCTACGGTTATCCTCCACAGTACCAGCTGCTGTTAGTCTGGACGCCCCTTATGGGGAAAAAGCCTGTCGCCAGCCTCCCGGCGCCGAAAGCGGGCACGACCCTGCGGCGTTTCTCGCCGCTTTCGGGCGCGGCTATTGCAACCATGTTGGCAATGGTGACTGGTGATTGGAATCCTGCAACGCTGGCAGAAGCAATGCCGGGGATGTGGGCAGTCATCAATCTTCTGCACAACTGGGTTGAATTGTGGCGTACTCGTTTACACGGATACGCGCGGGAGTGGGGGGCTGAACTGCAATTCGACGGCGATTATGTAGACCTTGGCGACTATTTTGCGGAGGTGCCACCATCAAGAATGCTTGATGCTGGCGCCCCCGAAGCCAGCACCCCTGGCAGGTTGTTCGCGACTGTTGTTTCTGCAGCGTATCCTACGACATTGACTCCGATTTTGCTAAGCGATCAGCGCTACTCTAGTGACTGGATGCCGCCTCGCTAGAGAGCTCCCTCGGCGAAAGCCGGAGCAAAGCTTTAACGTTGGTTGCCAACTGAGCAAAAAAGGAACTGGCGAGAACCGGCATCGTTGGCGTTAATGCCGCCTGCCAGTTTGCTGGGACGGCCAACTGGCGCTTGGGAAAGTGCCGGTGCTTGGTGCTCTTTTCAACATCGCGCTGACACGGCTGCAATCAGCAGGATCTGTGGGCTGGCTGTCGCAGCTTCCAGCAAACGAGCGCTCAGAATCGGTAAAGAATTGGAGAATTTGTTCCAGCTGCATGAAGCGGGCGGCCGCTATTGCAAGGTATTGCCATAACGAGGATGAGGATATAGAAAAGAGGCCCCCGCGGAGTGCGTCCGCAGGGCCCACTTAAGACTGGCCGATAGATCCTTGCTTTTGTTTGCTTCTTTGTGCCATAAGCCCTAACGCCCTAACAGTAGTTGGGCTTCTGATTAGGGAAAAGCGACCTACGGATGTCGCAAAAGCAGAGAACAAAGAAGGGAATACAGTCGTCTGCTGGTGTTTTTGTGAATCCAGTAGCTACCCTCGCCACGAATCAACGTCCAACGCTAGCGGAAGCCGCCGCCCTTTACAACAGCGACCAAGCTTCTTCCCCCCTGGCAATATCGGTATCAACCAAATCGCGATCGTTAGCATCCGTGACTCAACTGGTGGCACTAAAATCTTAAAACTCGCTTCGATTCCACTCCACGTTCTCGAATTTTGTATACCTGCCATCCCAGGTCAGGGCAATTTTGTTTGTTTCGCCGTGTCTGTTTTTGGCGATGATGCATTCGGCAAGGTTTGGATGTTCGCATAGCTTGTTGTAATAGGATTCGCGGTAAAGAAACATAACAATATCTGCGTCCTGTTCAATCGACCCAGATTCCCGCAGATCGGAAAGCCTGGGTTCATGTTCTGTTCTTATGTCTGGGCTGCGAGAAAGCTGCGAAAGCAGTAACACCGGCAGGTCCAGCTCTTTTGCCATGATTTTTAAACTGCGGGTTAGCTCCGAGATTTCTTGCACGCGATTGTCGTTTCGTCTGCCACCGCTAGACATCAATTGTAGGTAGTCTATGATCACCAGATCCGCACCACCAAGCCTTCGAACCTTTGCTTTCATTTCTGGAACGGTGATATTGGCCGTGTCGTCCATGTAGATCTGCGCGTCCGAAAGCTCATGGGCGGCAGCCGCCAGGTTTTCCCAATCATCGGGCTCAAGTTGCCCGGTTTTTAATATATTGCCAGGGATCCGTGCCGTGTAAGAAAGAATTCTGGTGACCAGCTGCTCTTTGCTCATCTCCAAAGAAAAGATAACTGTTTTCTTCTTCTGAGAGAGCGCCACGTTCGTTGCCATATTTAAAGCGAATGCCGTTTTGCCCATAGAAGGCCTTGCCGCCAACAGAATTAAATCAGATTTATTGAACCCCATTAGTATCTCGTCTAGCGACTTGTAACCTGTTACCAGGCCAAGATGCTCGCCACCTTCGCGGTTGAAGATCTTCTTCAAATTGTCGTATGCAACCACAATGACCTCACCAATTGGTTGCAGCCCTTTGCCAGCACCATCCTTCCGAATGTCATATATAAGCTGCTCTGCCCAGTCTAATAGATTTCGCACGTCACCTTCTATTGTGTTAGAGCGCGCAATAATCTCGTGCGCAGCCGAGATCAATCTTCTGCAATAGTATTTCTCTTTAAGGATTGCTGCATAATTTTCGATGTTTGTGGTTGTGGGAACAAAGTTAACGAGCTCTGTTAAATATATTTTCGCTTCGCTTGCTGTTGCAAAAATTCCGGTCTTATTCACCTCATTCAACACCGTAACGACATCGATCGGTGTTGCCATTGTAAACATGCTAACAAAAACCGAGTAAAGTTCTTTGTTGATGTTCACATAAAAGTAATCCGGCTTTAATATGTCCATCACATTCACCAGGGTTTGGCTATTCAACAAAATTGAACCAAGAACCGATTGTTCGGCGTCTTCACTGAAAGATAAATATGAGCCCAGGTCGTTTCCATTCATATCAAAAGCCCATCCTTCAATCACGTGCCTCCGAAACACAAACCATAAAAGTTGCTTCGATTCCGTGTGCTAATTTTGCGGTAATCTTAAAATCACCAAACTTTTTGATCTCTTCTTCTGGAATTAGTTTCTTTTTGTCTATGTCAACATTCAGCTCTTTTTTTACTGCAGTTGCGATGTCGCTGTTGGTTACGGTGCCAAACAGCTTCCCGTTGTTGCCGCCTTTTTTGTGGATATTTATGCGTTTTCCTTGCACGGCATTAGCGCGCTCCTGTGCGGCTTTTCTTTGTTCCGCTTCTTTGAAGCTTGCTGATTCTTGCTTGCCCTTGAAATCATTCATATGTTTAACATCTGCCATCACTGCAAGCTCTTTTTTAAGCAAGTAGCTCCCGTATCCGTCTGGTACGTCGATAGGTTCTCCGGCTTTTCGGCCATTGACATTCGCTTTTAAAATTACTTTCATAAGAGAATTAACCCTTTCTAATCCAAAAAACTGCCATATTTGTGCACCCCGTCGCGTGACGATGCAGCCAGATCATCGATGGTCACCACATAGTCCCGTTTAGCAGCCTTGCTATTCTCTGCTCTTTCTTTGGCGACAAGTGCCACTTCTCGTCAAAGAAATTCTTCGTTAAATGTCTGGTTGTGGAAAGCGAGAGCAAAATCGGAATTGAGGTTGGCCTTGGGCAGGAAGCAGAATTCAACGCCACCAAAGCTGATAGACCAATTCGCAGATGCAGCGCGTACACATAAACGGGGGAGGGGAGCTGTCAGAAAAGGAGAAAACGAAAAGCCTGGCTTACTTTGCAGCACAACAGTATACTGGCTCTTTGCAGTGTTCTCTACAAAACAAATCAGCACCACCCACATTTGGTCTGCGATGGCTCTTTTTTGGAACCACCGCCTTGCATCACCGCGACTTCATCATTTCAATGATAAAACCCCGCAACCATCTCGCGAAGGCCGCATCGGTGAAGATGCGGCACAATCCCCCCAAGATCCAGGCCAGCGTTGCACTCCTGTATCTTACGGCTCCTGCCTTCCAGCGGGTAGAAGCGTTGCCAACCATTCACTAAAGCTTAGGCCTTGCGCACAAACGTTTTCAAGAGATTCTTCTAGCGTTTGGCCCTGCGCACGAATAGCGTCGACAGCGCAATTGAGAATGATTTCGCGAGCTCTTGGCCGCGCACTTTTGGAAATCCGAGCGCCGGCGTAGTCGTCTAGCGCAGCAGCAAATTCTTCCAAGCAAATGCCAAAAGCGCCCATCACTGCCGCAGCTTCCCGCCCGACATAACGCCAATGCCAGGGCTCCCATTCAATTCCTGTCAGATGTGTTTTGTCTTTTTGATAGCGCTGCACAAGGCCATATTTTGGACCATTTTCCACAAGCCAAGCGTAAGCTGGTGTTTTTGCGAAGTCTTGGGACAAACAATCCACACCTGATGTCGTAACGTCAACAGCCAGCCCTCCTTGGTGCTCGCTGCACCCCGGGAATGCTGTCCATTTTTTCGCTGCTTCGGCGGCCTGCTCGGCGCCCATTCCTCGCTTCTTGTTTTGCTCCTCTTTTGCTCCAAACAATTCTGCTTGTCTTTCGAACGACCGAAAAGAAGAAAAGGCCTTGAGCACCACTCCTTGTTTGTTGGCGTCTTGCCACAAACCCGAGAAAGCGGCGGCTGCCGCGGGGGCTAAAGACTGCGCTTTGCCACGGCAAGCTTCTTCCGGCAATGGAACGAGAGCAGGCGGTGTGTAGCCGTCAGGAAGAGGGTTTTGAGCATTCACCAAAATTAGATACTCATCAGCTACCGCTGGTTGCACCGGTAACGTTGCCCGGCCCTGGTGGGATTGGGCCGGTGCTTTTGTCGTCGCTTCTTCGTCTTCTGCCGCGAGCGTTACACTCGCGAGCGTTACACTTGTTTGTTTTGGTTTCTCGGCCATCACTACTCTTTTTTTGTTTCTAGTGGCTGCCGTTGGTCGCCAAAAGTCATCCACACCGCCATCGTCGGCGCTGGTTTTTGCAGCGCTCTGCCTTGCTGCGAGCCACATGTCGAACTCGGCTTCTGTGGCTGGAATCGCCAACTCCCCGGATTTGATTTTGTCTTCCACTTCTTTCACTTTCGCCTTTATCTCTTCCGTGACGGGCTTTGCTTTCCCGAATGCGATTCCAACGGCCCCATCTGCGAGCCCCAAATCTCTATTCCCGCCCACAAGCTCGCGTTTTGATGGGTTTTGCTCCTTTATCTCGTTCGCCAATTGGAACATGGCGGCGCCAACACATTTCAGCGTGGAACCAAGAATATTTTCTGGGGCAAGGTCGCTTTGATCTCTATCTGCGCCAATGGCATATTTATTGCGTTCTTTTGCCGCCTCAAGAACGCCTTGCCCAGCGCCTCCAGCAGCAAAAAAGAGTATATCGCGGGAATCACTGTACAATTGCAGGCCAACATCTTTCCCCTTGGATACGTCCGTGTAGGTTCCCAGGAAACGCACCGCGACGTCTACCTGCTCCTGCCTTTCCTCTTCCGCAAGCGCAACACCGGCGCGGAACCCAACCTCAAACGTTTTCATAACAACGCCGTCCATTCCCCCAACGAACGCCACGCGCTTTTCCTCTGTGGCCAGCCCGGCCAACATGCCTGCCAACGCGGCAGCCTCGTTGTCACGGAATTTCAAGCCAACAGCATTGGGTTGTGGTGGGTCGAAGCCGCAATCAATGAGGGCATATTGCTGATTGCGATTCGCTTTTGCAGCAGCATCAAAAGCAGCTTCCAGCTTGTATCCTATGCCATAGATTATATCAGGGTTTAGATCTGTGGCTTTCCCAACATTCCCGGAATAGTCACCATCTTGGCTGGATTCCAGGTATGCAACCTTTGCACCTAGCTTAGATTCGATGACTTTTAACCCTTCATCATAGGCAGATTGGTTAAACCCATTGTCTTTAATCCCTCCGACGTCGGTAAGCATCACCACAAACAAACCCGCTGGAATTGCTGATGTGTCAGTTTTTGGCTTGTCTTTTTTGAAAAAACACAGATAGCTCACGCAAACAGCACAAGCAGTTAGAACAAGGGTTGCTATTTTTACAAGAGGTTTCCGATTGCCATTTGACATTAAATACATCCCCCTACAAATCTATTTTGGTTTGAATTATACAATAATGCGACTGCTTTTGCAAGATTGCAAACACAAAAAACGAAGGTAGATGTTGCAAAAATTTAAGGTTGTGATAGAATGTAACCATAAATATAAAAGGTTTGGCAGCAGAAGGAAGGCAGTTTTTTTGGGTACTGCAACGAGACTAGATCGTAAAACATACCAGCAGGATGCAGTTTTGCTGGGTCCACAGCTTTTGGGGAAGTTACTTTGCCGGCGAATAAATGGTGAGATTATTAAAAATCGGGTAACAGAAACTGAAAGTTATTGTGGTGTGGAAGATACAGCCTGTCATGCACACAAAGGGAGATCAAAGCGCACAGAGGCAATGTATCTTGAAGGTGGGCATGTGTATGTTTACCTTTGCTATGGGCGGCATTTTATGTTAAACATTGTTGCAGGGCCTAAGGATTCACCAGAGGCCGTGTTGATTCGTGGGATTGTTGGCTATAATGGCCCAGGAAAGCTTACCAAGGCCATGGAGATTGACCACCGCTTAAATGGCGAAACGCTTTTAACTTCAAATGAACTCTGGCTGGAAGACGACGGGTATCAATGTAAATATACCTCGTTGAAGCGCATAGGTATTGGTTATGCAATTAAAGAAGATAGAAATAAGTTGTGGCGATTTTGTATGGCATCAATGGCATCAAATGATTAACCGTGCTTCTCCTTTACGTTGGTTTTGTTTTTTTGCAGTTGCGTGCAGGATGGCAGCGCTGTTTTTTTGCAGCCAAACAACTGGTGCCCGGGTGTTATGTGCCCGCCCTCTACCGCGCGAAATCTTTATTTCGCGCGGTAGAGGGCGGGCTGTGGTGTGGCAATGTTGCAAACGTGTCGCTATAGTTCTGGGGCTCATCATTCATCAAGACGTTTCATTGTTCTTTCGACCCCTAGGTAGTTGTTTGTTTTGCAAACGAATGGAATGACAGAGCGAAGTGTTCAGGTCACAAAGATGACGGTTGCGACAATTGAATTCTGGATGCCTGCATTACATGAACCCAGCGGATGCGAGCACGCAATCAGCATCAGGCAGATTTCTTAATCCCCCATAGCCGTTCACTCTCAACGCGCTGGAGTGGCCATAGCTGACGGCTGTATCCAGCTTATTTTAAGCTCTGTGACTGACGGGCTCGTTTGGCGACAAACGGGATCCCAAAAAACACAATGACAGGCATTTCCATTTGTTGCAACCTGGAATTCAACTCGGTCTGCAAAGCAGTTAATATCCTTTGCAGAAACATCAGCGGGCGAACAAATCCACAGACCGGCAACCCTTCTGTTGATGAAAATCTGCAAACAATAACCTACCATAGTCGTCATCTATATTTACAATCACGTTTCGTGAGGCATCCAAAAGCTTTCGTTTTGCCGCAAGATAGCTATCCATATGCCATGGGTGTGTTTTGCCAACAGGGGGGCAGCGTGCGGCGGCCGGGAAACGCCCAGTGTCGGAGAAAACAGCGGGCCGGGATTATTTGCAATGACAATGATTTAGTGGTATACTACAGTGTAAATTTCCTACAAAAGGCGGTCTTTTTGCTTATGAAATTTTCATGTCTTGCCAACGAGTTGTCAATTGCTCTGCAAAATGCCTCGAAGGTTGTAGCCGTGCGCTCCACTCTAGCAGCTCTCGAGGGATTGTTGTTGGAGGTTGCCGAAGATCAGGTATGTTTGGTGGGTTATAATTTTGATATCGCCCTAACAACCACAATTGATGCAAAGGTAAACGAACCAGGGAAGATCGTGTTTGGAGCCAAGTTGTTAACAGAGATAATGCGGCGGATCTCGGATGGTATTGTGCACATTGAAACAACGGGGTTGCATATCAAAATCACGAATAATAATTCTGTGTTCAACATTGTTGGCCTTGAAGCGCAGGATTACCCAGAGTTGCCGGTGGTGTCTGTTGACGATACTATAGTCATGGATGCCGAAAAATTCAAAAACCTAGTTAACAAGACAATATATGCCGTTTCAACAGACGAAACTAGGTTGATTTATACCGGCGCATTAATGAATATTGAGGCTAGTACGATGACGTTGGTTGCCCTGGATGGATTCAGGCTGGCAACAAAAAAGGAACCGATTAGAAACGCGGAGCAGAAAAGCATCATCTGCCCTGGCAAATCACTTCAGGAGGTTGCGCGGCTTATATCGGCGCCAAATCAAGATATATTTATAGATATCTCAAAAAGCTACATTATGTTTCGAGTTAACAATTACAAGGTAATTTCAAAGTTACTGGAAGGTACTTTCTTGGATTATGAAACAACAATACCGAAAGAATTTTGCACCAAAATTATTGTTAATACTCAAGACTTCATTGCTTGTATCGAGCGCGCATCGGTTGTTGTGCAAGACAAGTTAAAGGCACCGATAACTCTGGCGGTGAGAGATTCGCGGATCCATTTGAGTTGCGAAGGCGCGATTGGGTGCGCAACTGATGAGCTGTTGTGTAGCGTTGAAGGCGACGATATGACGATAAGCTTTAACAGCAGATTGTTGCTGGACGCTTTAAAAGCTTGCGGTACCAAAGAGGTTTGCTTTGATCTTTCTGGCAACCTTTCCCCTGTGGTTCTACGGGCAGCAAATGATGGAGCCGACTTTCTGTTTTTGGTCCTGCCGGTCCGCACCAACAATGATTCCGCGTAACGCGGGGCTGGCGAGGCATAAGCAAGCCATCAGGCCGCCCTGCCATTCCGTTCGAATGGTCCCACAAAACAAATGGGAGGATGTGAAACAGTGAGCAACGATCCCAATGCGCAGGATGATCTGCTGAATTCGGCAGAATATAAAGTAGAGCTCGAAGATTTTATCTCATACAATTTGCTGTTAATGAGCAAAAACATAAAGCGCAGCAAGTTGGCCGCAGCCAGAAGCCTTTCTTTTATGACCATGGCTTTTGTGATATATTTGTTTTTTGTTGGATGGGATGATGTTTGTCGCCGGGTATTGGTGTATAAAACGGTGGCTTTGTTATGGGGTTTTGTTTTTCTGAACTACATATTTAGCACATTCATTTTTGAAAAATGGATTAAGAGATCGGCAAGGAAAACATATGCCGAAGATAGTTACTCCAAGTATAGAGTCCGGCTAGAACTTTATGCAGACCGATTGAGCGAAACAACCGATCTGCAGAATAATATCTTTATTAAAGATGTGGAATTGATTCTAGAAAATGATGCGGTTTGTGCCGTAAGCGACAGATCGAAATGGGCTTTTATCATTCCAAAATGTAACGCAACGAATGAGATCTTAGCAGAATTAGAAAAAATGTGGAATGAAGTCAAGCCTAGCACACCGATGGAATCAAGCTTAAAAACTAATATACGCGACACATACAATGAGCTTACCGGAGAAAACGGCGAAGGGGAGATTTGAAATGAGTGAACATACTGTGGCATTTTCGTTGGAATCAGAAAGAGAGATTGATATCAAACGAATTTTGCAGGTGGTGTATCATGCACTTGAAGAAAAAGGTTACAACCCAATAAACCAATTGGTGGGGTTTATTTTATCTGAAGACCCTACCTATATAACCACGCACAACCATGCGCGAAGCCATATAAGCAAAATAGATCGTGATGAGTTGTTGCAAGTAATTGTAAAGAGTTACATTAATCAACTTTGACAGTTTGGGGTGCGTTTTTGTGAAAAAGTCTTTTAAATGGATTATGGAGTTTTTGTCGTTTCGTTTGCTTTTGTTTTTTTTGGTATTCGCCATTCAGTTGTTGCTACTCTTACAACTTTCTATTTTTGTCAACAAAAGGTTTCCGATACCTGTTAGATGTTTGAACGCTGTTTTGGTGATATGGATAATCAACAAAAAAATGCCAATGGCGCACAAGCTGGCGTGGGTTGCGCTCATGCTACTCTTCTCGCAGGTCGGCGGTTTTTTTTATTTGTTTTTGTGCTTGGCTGCCAACAGGAAAAGAGCAAATACCAATGGTTCGTATGCACTAGGCAACGAGATTGAAAAATACAGCAACGCCCCAAAATTGCCACTGGA
>JAIRZL010000010.1 GCA_031267245.1 Oscillospiraceae bacterium | reverse complement strand
GGGCAATATCAAAAAAAGGGGATGTATAAATGAAAAGCAAGAGACTTTTTGGTTTGGTTATGAGCTTTGTAACAACAATCACATTCTGTTGTTCTGAAGCGCAAGTTGCTGCAGCTGGCTCGCCAACTTCAGACGGTAAGGCGGCGGTTAGTAAGGCAGTCGCGTTAGTGAGTACTATCGGTTTTGGTACTTTAGCTTCTTTGTGGTATCAGAAAAACGAAGAAAGAAAAGCACTTGCTGACCGCTTGGAGCAGTCGAACGCAGAAATGTTGGCTCTCCGGGAGTTGGTCGAAGCAGACACGAAAGTGGAAACCTATGGCGCCATAGACCGGGAAGGCTTGAGGACTCTGCTGGAGATCACAGCGGGGTGTTGGAATCCAGGATCAATCGAGGAAGCTCGTCGGCAGCTTGCTCTTGTTGATGTCGCCACTGCGCAGCTAGCAGAGAGTTTCCATGGGCATTTGTACAATACTTACTGTAAAATTAAACTATGGATCGAGCGCCTCTTGCCAGCCAACTGGTACCAATACTTGCCCCCATTTTTTGGCGAAAAACCCGCGTCTGAAGTGGCAGAGCGGATGCGCTCAGAAGTGCGGGCATGGCCGACCAAGAACGGCGAAACAATCATCAAATTGGAGCCCGCCCCCGATTTCGAGGGTAGCATCGATGATATCGATGATGAAGTTGATGCTATGGCATTGCTTTTGCGCATCCGCGAACGGCTGCGGCATCACGCATAATCTTCCTATCGTGCGCTTTTCCTTTTTGCCAAATCGGCTCTTCAGGAAAGGCGCTTCACCTTTGTTGCGCGACATAGCTTGCGAGAATTTGCTATCAGCGGCAGCTGCTGATTGGGAATCGGCCAAGTTTGGTGCTTCGGGAAAAAAGATGTAGTGAGAGGGAAGAGATCTCAATCTTTAAGAACCAAGCGGAAGAAAACCTTCTTGCCTTTTTTAACGATAAGGTCGCCGGTTTTTAATGAACGCAATTGCAGTTTGTGAGCAGGATCATTCACCTCTTCGTTGTTGATTTTAATGGCTTTTTGTTCGATCAGCCGCCTGGCGTCACTTTTTGAAGCTGCTGCTCCAAATTTCACAAGAGCTGCCTGCAGTTCCAGCTCGCCAGCGGAGTTGAAATCCTTAAGTGTTAATACAAGTTGTGGCATTTCCTGCGTGGTCATGTCGCCGGCAAAGATGGCCTTTGCGGTCTCCATTGCGGTGGTAGCTGCTTGTTCGCCATGAACAATCTTTGTTACTTCAAAAGCCAAGCGCTCCTTGTAGTGGTTTATGTCCTGGCCGCTGGCTTCTATTTCTTCAACCGGGATTGCGGTTAATAACTTTAAACATTCGTGTACCTTGGGATCCTCTATATTTCGCCAATATTGGTAAAAATCATACACAGGGAGCTTGTTCTCATCTAACCACAACGCTCCTTTTTCTGTCTTGCCCATCTTTTTGCCATCACTTGTGGTTAACAATGTGAAAGTTAAACCGAAAGCCTCTTTCTGCTCAATACGCCGAACAAGCTCAACTCCGCCAATGATGTTTGACCACTGATCGTCGCCACCCAATTGCAGGTTGCATCCGTAATGACGGTTCAGGTGTAAGAAATCATAGCTTTGCATAACAACATAATTGAACTCTAGGAATGAAAGACCGCGCTCTAATCTGGTTTTCACACAGTCTGCAGTTAGCATGCGATTGACCGAAAAATGGGTGCCAACCTCTTTCAGTAAGTCCAGGTATCCCAGTGTGCAAAGCCAATCACCATTCTTCACAAATGTGGCCCTGTCTTTGTCTATATACCTTCCCATTTGCGTCAGGAAACAATCGGCATTGTGATCAATTTCTTCTTTAGAGAGCATCTTTCTCATGTCGGTTTTCCCAGTTGGATCACCGATTAATGTGGTGCCGGTGCCAAGCAGAATAATGGGTTTATTGCCGGCGCTCTGCAACCTGTTTATCATTATGAATTGAATAAGATGGCCAACATGCAAGCTGCTTGCCGTGGCATCGAAACCAATGTAAAAGATGGCTTTCCCGGCATCTATTAACTTTCTAACAGAATCTTCTTGAGTGGCTTGCGCAATTATACCTCGCTTCTGTAAATCTGCATAAAGTTCCATAATTTATTCCTCCATTGATATATTCCCTCTTGCGGGGTAGAGTGATTGCTAATTTGGGTGCCGGACGTTGCCATACGGGCACTGAGTGGCATTCTGTGCTTAGCAAGGCCCGCAACCTTTTGGGAATGCCGTTGGGTACAAACGAGTTCACCGTTACGGATTCTTAACAAAGAATCTTGTTCGATTGATCGGAAATCTGGGCGCAGGCCACTGAGTGGCAGCCAAATTTGATGCTCAAAGCAGGGGCTCTTGCAATTGTTGAAATTTAACTAGTAATCTTAAATATACTGTGATATGCTTATATAAAACAACATAAGCCTTGTTGCAGAAGGACAATACCAAAGCGAGAGCAAAAAAGGGGATGTATAAATGAAAAGCAAGAGACTTTTTGGTTTGGTCATGAGCTTTGTAATGGCAGCCACATTCGGTTGCTTTGAAACGCAAGTTGCTGCTGTTGGTCCGCCATTCACAGAGGGCAAGGTGTCCCTGAGTAACGCCTTTGGCTTGTTGGGCACCGTGGGTTTTGGCGCTGTATCCTGGTTGCTACGTCAGAAAAAGGAAGAAAGAAAGGAGTTTGCTGACCGGTGGCAGCAGGAGTACGAAGAAATGTTAGCTGCTCAAAACGATGAAAGCAAGGCGCTTGTTGCTAAATTGGAGCAGGCGACCGAAGAAATGTTAGCTACTCAAGCCGACGAAAGCAAGGCGCTTGCTGCTAAGTTGGAGCAGGAGTACAAAGAAATGTTAGCTACTCAAGCCGACGAAAGCAAGGCGCTTGCTGCTAAGTTGGAGCAAGAGTACAAAGAGAAAAAAGAGCTTGTTGCTCGATTGGAGCGGGCGAACGGCTTCCAGTCTGCTGTGTTGGATGATAAAATCCGAATCCCCGAGGGATTAAACGGTGAGGGAATCCAGCTGGCGATCGATTTTGCATTGGGCTTGGTGGAAACGGATACACCCAACTTGGGCGAGTACTTGCGGACCGCGTATAGGGCGATGTTTGATTTGGTGGAGGGTTTGCGTACACGTTTGCCACAAATACTTGAAGTTTTGGGGGCCGGCGTGGAACAGGGAGGCGAGGGGGTGCTGTTAATCCATGACGTTGATGGCAGCACCGTTCCGTATCACCCGAGAACACCAATAGCCCCAGGACCTAATTGGGATCAGCCGACATACGTTTGCTGCCATCTTACGACGTGCGGCTTGTATTTCGCACCTCCGCCGTTGGAAGGTTTCCTGAGCGATGTGAAAGAGGTTTCCGTGCCTTCCTATCTTTGTAGGCGTGGTTGGCTTTCCTTGTTTCAGATGTTCGAGGGCTCTTGGGCCCCAAAATACGATGCGGAGGCAGCGCAGGACGTTGTTTGTGCTTACCAAAGCTTTTCCATTCTGTCACAGTTACTGACCTATCAACTGGAGCGCTATATGCCGGCGGTTGGCGCTTTTAATCTTCGATACAGCAACCAAAGCCAAAAGGATTGGTGGTTCACTGTGAGCTGGAACACGCAACAAGGCGACTACTACGGAAGCTCCGCAAGTTGGTCATTTAAACCTCTCAACTGGATAACTGCCGGCATCAAAACGCCAGCAAAGTTATTGCTCGCCCTTTTGAACCGCGACGGCCCTCCGCGCCTAACGCCACCATTGTTGTATGCGTCTCAATTTCCGGATGTGGACGGCCTATTCAATTATTAAACGCTCGTTATAAAAAAGCAAGCGGCCTAAGCGAACATAATTACCTCGCCGTTGCTGCTGACTTGTTTCGTGGCTAGGCTTGGATGCGCCGGAGTAAGATCTTTCTGCTATTGCATGTGCCAAAAAATGTCACCTGCTTTGATTGGCGCAAGGCAATGCAAAAAAAAGACAACCATCAGGCGAGCAATGGCGACGCCGACTAGCCACTTGTTCGCCGGCCTTTGACCGCACTGTGAGCGGTTGGCTAAAAGACATTTCTAACAGAAAGAATCCCCATGATGCAACCAATGGTTTCGACACACATAAATAACAAATTAATTTGAATTTCATCGTATCCAGAAAGCTCAAAGTGATGATGGATGGGTGTCATTTTGAATATTCTTTTTTTTGTAAAATGATAGTAGCCCATCTGGATTATAACAGATAGCGTCTCTATAACATAAATAACCCCAAAGAACATAAGTGCAGCGGGGGTGCCAAGTGAAAACGCAATGGCAGCTACCACGCCGCCCAAAAACAAAGCACCAATATCCCCCATCATAACCTTGGCAGGATGAAAATTCCAGCACAAAAAGCCTATGCAACCGCCCACCAAACAAATAGATAGTAATGCAGCAGAGAGGTTACCCATTGTCAACGATAAACACAGCAACCCAATTGCAGCAATCGCGGTAACAGACGAGGCCAAACCGTCAATCCCGTCGGTAAGATTAACCCCATTAACGCAACCCAAAATGATAAACGCATGAATGAAATATATAAACCAACCAAGGTTGCACTGTCCGTAAAATGGAATGACCAATATGTTTGTGCGGCCGTTCAAAAGGCTTGTTTGCAACAGATACGCACAAGTGATTGCAAGCTGCATCACGAACTTTTCTCGTGCTTTCAAACCAAGGTTTTGTCGTCTTACAACTTTAAGATAATCGTCCGCAAACCCAACCAGACCAAAGCCAATGGCAAGAAACAAACCCGCCAGGATACCAGATAGGTTAAAGCTAAAATCCGTGTCCCCGTATACAACGAACAAACCATAGCCTGTCATCGCGGCAACAATAATCCCAAATATAAAGGTTATGCCACCCATGGTTGGTGTCCTCGATTTGCTTGCGTGCCAGGTTGGACCATCTTTATTTATTGCCTGTACGCACTCTCTTCTTTTCAGGATCGGCAAAACATACAACCCAACAAAATATGTTATAGCCATCGCCAAAAAAAAGCTCAATAACAGGACCAATTTATTCAATTTTGCCACCCTTCCATGTTTGTTTACATAAACGCCGCAGAATTGGGCATTTAAGCACGGTCAAATTTGACGCTTAGCGATGCACTGCCACGACCCGGTTATGCTGTAAAACCGTACAAGCTAGGTCCAGCTGCTGTACGCTTTTGGTGAGGCCCTCCAAAATAAAGGCGTTGATCAGGTTTGTTGATCCTGGAACGATTTCCAATTCAAACGCCGCCCACCGGGTTGCCAGCGCCACAAGGGCTATAGAAGGCTATTGCCCACCGGTGCCTTGGTGGCCTTTTTTGCGTTTAGAGGCTGCTGTAACTCGACATGTGATCGGATCCGAAGGGCAAACCTTATCCTGTTGTTTTGTTGACGCAATCTGTCCGCTGACGATTTGCAACAACAGATAGCAGCTGCTATCCTTTTTTGATGTTTGACGTTGCGATAAAAAGCTCCCCGTTACTCGGCAGGTTCTGCGAGAATACTGATGGCGCCTGGGCCGGTTGCGGACGACGCCGGAAGCGCCTTTTTCGCTTGTGCGCTGGCGGGCTACCAACGCCACCAGGGTATGCTGATGGGCGCTTGGCTGTTTTGCGAAACTAGCCGCAATGGTGTGTTTGGGTTTTGCTTTTCCTCTTTTGGAAATTCTGGAAACCTGTGCTACTCAAAGACAGCCGGCGTTGGAAGAAACTTGCTAGACATTGGTCAGCTGCGAGCTGCTTAGGACGTCGCACCAGCCGATAAAGGCTGTGATCAGATTTGACGATCCGTGGGGGGGCTTCGTCACACGGCGGCTCCTGTTGATGTTTGGTGGTTTTTGCTATCCCACTTGGTGCTTAAGGCAGAAGAAAGCTTGCGCTGGAGCCGTGGTGACGTTTACTTGCTTTTTTGCTTCTGTAAGGCGTTACCATTCACGCAGAGCGTACTTTGCAAGAAACTTGCTGCTTTGGCCTGGCGCAGCGTTGCCCGCTGATGGAAATTTCATGGCCGTTACGTGTGGGGGCCACGGCGTGACATTCGGATTGTTAGTCGGCTGAAGGGGTTTGTTTTTTCGCAAGTGGCACCTTGGCTAACGCGATTTGCTGCTTGCCACGCGAATGACGTTTGTGCACCTAGGGGAACGCAGCTCCAATGAAGCTTTTACTCACACCAAAACCTTAAATTCATAACCTTTTTCTTTCAAGTAACTTATAATTGTGGGCAACGCCTTAACGGTTTCTTTCTTTGCTGGGGCATCGTGCATAAGCAATACAACCAACCGTTGATCACCAACGGACGCTTTTGTATATTCAACAATCTGCTCCGCTGTCTTCGGCGGCCCACTAACAGCATCGCCAGATTCGGCAGTCCAATCAATTGCGGCTTTGCCTATGGTTGCCAGGTGATCGTGCAGTGCATCCATGCCCTTCCAAGAACAAAAGCCGCCAGGGGCCCTAACAATCCGTGTGACAAAGCCAGCACCCAAAACCTCTTTGAGTTTAGCATCAGTTTGCTCTGCTTCTGCTTTGAAATTCTCAAGATTTAATTTCCTACCAGGGTAAAGGTGAGCATAGTCATGGGTATATGTGTGGTTCCCAATTGCATTACCTCCCTCATATGTTTTTTTGAGAGCATCCTGCCCAAACTCACTTTCAAGTTGTTTGCCAAGAACAAAGAAAGTTCCCCGCACGCCATGACCTTCCAGCGTTTCTAGAACTTCTGATGTGCGCGCAGAGGGACCATCATCAAAGGTAAGGCATGCAACCTTGCTCAAACCGTTCTTATCTAGCCAGGTAGCAGCTTCACCGTTTTGCAAAGCCGCGGCAACCTCCACGCCATTGATAGCCGCCTCATCCGATTTGCAACCAACCACCTCTTGTGGCTTTTCCGGTTCTTCAAGTTTCGCAGGCTCTTTTTCAACCACAACTTCGGCAACTGCTTGCTCGACGGCAGGTTTTTCTTTAAGCTTGCTCTTTTTATAAACAAGTCTGTAAACCACAAAAGCCAAAACAAGTAAAATAATAATTATGATTTTTCCACGTAAAGTCTTTTTGTTGATCGCTTTTGTCACACATGTCACACACCTTCACATATTTTGCAAGTTTTTGAATCACAGAAGCCTCTGCAACTACGGCTATTACCACCTCCTAATCATCTGTGCATTGAGAAATTAAACAACCGCCAACGGTTGTTGGTTGTGAACGGTTGAGCAAGTTTAATGCTCAAAGGCTGATAGACCCCCAATTGGCGTAATTAGTTTTTTTAAAGTGCGCTCCACACTGGCGCTAACGAAAGCTACTCACTGCCCGTTCAATGGATAATAACTCGAATTTGGTGAACTAACAAATCTTAATCGGCTAGCAAAATATCGCAAAATGTGAAGCACTTCCAAGAAGCACAAACAAATGCCAAACACCATGTGCATATCTTATTTTTTTTCCTAAGACATAAAACACGGCACCAATTGTATACATTGCGCCACCACCAAACAACCAAAACACTTGCCAAGCCGTTAAATTTCTAATCAGTGGCTTTATTATAAAAAGAATGCACCAACTCATGGCAATGTAGCAAACAAACGAAAATTTGGCGAATCTATTCACATCTATAGCATTTAGGATAATCCCAAAGAGCGCCACAACCCAAACGCCAAGCACAACACCAACGCCCAATTTGCCACCAACCAAAAGCGCCCCGAGTGGTGTGTAAGTGGCGGCAATCATGAGGAAGATCGCGCAATGGTCAAGCCGGCGAAAAACAAGTTTTGCTCTGCTCACCGTTAAAGCATGATACAAAGTGGAAAATAAATATAAAACTATTAACGCGCCACCATAAACAGAAAAGCAAAAAACACTCTGCAAGTTGGTGTGGCATCTTTTTAGCAAAAATATAAATGAAACTATTCCAAAAATAATGCCTAAACCATGCGTGCTTGCATTAACAATTTCTTCCCCAACTGTGTAGCTCGGCAGACCAATTTCAATTCTTCCTTCTTTTTGTAACATGCTTCTCCCTCCTCTGCTCGTTTGTTTGTTCATTTTTTAATTTTACTCACTTGAATTGTAGCGCTGATATTTATCTTCACGACCCAGGAAATTAATCAACAAAGAAAAACATGCTCTGCACGCTTTACAATGCCACTATAATCACTTCCACAATATTGGGGAAGGCGGCTCTATCATTTGCGTTGTTGCCCTTGTTTAGTATAGTTCATGCAACCGCGAATATCAAGCCTGGGCAAAAAAACTATTGACAGCTCTCATGAAAGATGATATCATGAGACCGAAATCTAGTTGGAGGTGTAATCTGCTGTGATAAGTTCTGTTTGCTTTAGAGTTCATCATCACCATCATGAGCGGAAGTTGCATCTTCGCTAGTTAAAGTTGCTGGCATGGATGCGATCCCGTTGTGTTTTTGGGAATCCATGTTGGTGCTGCTTCGTTTCTAATCTCCTTTTGAAGTTTTGAACGCGCCATCTGATTGCAGGGTGGCGTGTTTTTCGTGCGTCTTTCTTTAGGCGAGCACTTTGGCGAGCAGCAGCGTACGGGGCGTTGGCCAGGCGTCTACTCCTGTAAGCATTATTGTTTGTTTAATGGCTAGCAATTTAATTCCAAAGGAGAGTCTTGTTATGAAGCGCAAGTTCAAATTGTTTTTTATTCCCATTGCTCTTGGAGCGGTGTGGAGCG
>JAIRZL010000009.1 GCA_031267245.1 Oscillospiraceae bacterium | reverse complement strand
ATTCCACTTACATTCAGAATTCAGCATGCAAGGCGATCAAGAGGCTACTGTGAATGGCTTAGTAAATTCCATCACGAGTGGCAATCGCGAGCAGACCCTCCTTGGGGTAACAGGCTCTGGGAAGACGTTTACAATTGCGAATGTGATTGCGAAGCTAAACAAACCGACTTTGGTGCTAGCTCACAACAAAACCTTAGCAGCACAGCTTTGCAGCGAATTCAAGGAGTTTTTTCCAGAAAATGCAGTTGAATATTTTGTAAGTTATTATGACTATTACCAACCAGAAGCATACATTGCAAGCACCGACACATACATCGAGAAGGATAGCGCAATAAATGAAGAGATCGAGCGCTTGCGGCACTCTGCAACCGCATCACTTTCGGAACGCAGGGATGTGATTATTGTTGCAAGCGTTTCTTGTATATATAGCTTAGGCAACCCAAGCGATTACAAGAATATGGTTATTTCGCTCCGCCCACATATAAACAAAACAAGAGACGAGCTAATCCAAAAGCTGATCGAAATTCAGTACGAGCGAAGTGATATTGATTTCAGCAACAACAAATTCCGAGTTCGTGGTGATGTGATCGATATCTTTCCAGTCTATGAATATGAGCACGCCGTAAGGGTGCATTTTTTTGATTCCGAGGTGGAAAAGATCCAGTTAATCAGTTCAATAACCGGCGAAGTCAAATTGCTTCTGGACCATGTTGCCATCTACCCTGCTTCCCATTATGTTACGCCAAGAGAAAAATTCCCGGCCGCAATTAAAAAGATTACAGCAGAAATGTTAGAACGAGTTGCAAAATTCGAGGCTGACGGCAAGTTGGTGGAAGCGCACCGGATACGAGAACGAACCAACTATGACATGGAATTGCTGGCAGAAGTTGGGTTTTGTAAAGGGATTGAGAACTATTCACAGGTGCTGTCAAACCGCGAACCCGGAAGCGCACCCTTCACTTTGCTTGACTATATGCCAGAGGATTACCTTTTGGTTGTTGATGAATCGCATGTAACATTACCACAGGTCCGCGGGATGTTCGCCGGTGACGCAGCAAGGAAGAACAACCTCATAGAAAACGGATTCCGGTTACCATCTGCACGAGACAATCGCCCTCTTTGCTTTGACGAATTCTATGACAAGCTGAGCCAGGTAATTTTCGTTAGTGCAACCCCAGGTGATTTTGAAATACGGGCAAGTACACCGAATATCTTCGAGCAACTAATCCGTCCAACCGGCCTTTTGGACCCAGATATTTCAATCAAGCCGATCGCCGGCCAGATCACAGATTTGGTTACGCAAATTCAAGAAAGAGCAAAACAAAATGAACGAGTGCTAATCACAACTTTAACCAAAAAGATGGCAGAAGACCTAACAGATTACTTAGAGAAACTCAACATTAAAGTTAGCTATATGCACAGCGACATCGACACCATTGAACGAGGCCGCATACTAAAAGCTCTTCGGCTGGGGAATATTGATGTTTTGGTTGGGATCAATCTGCTACGAGAAGGCCTTGATCTTCCTGAGGTTTCGCTGGTTGCCATCTTGGATGCCGACAAAGAAGGCTTTTTGAGGTCCAGGACCTCGCTCATTCAAACATGCGGCCGCGCCGCTCGCCATGTTAACGGACAAGTAATTATGTATGCAGATTGCGTAACCGATTCCATGCGTGCTGCCATTGAAGAAACCGCAAGGCGTCGCCAACTCCAAAAGAAATTCAACGAAGAACACAAAATCATTCCTCAGAGTGTGAAAAAGAGTATACGCAACCTCATTGAGATCTCACATCCCGAAAAAGAAGCCATTACAAAGCTCGATGGGAAACCTTCCAAAGGAAGAGAACTGCAAGCAACTGTCAATGAACTAAAAAAAGAGATGAAGAAAGCAGCACGCGCCTTGGAATTCGAATATGCCGCCCACCTTCGCGATTTGATTGCCCGCATGGAAAGCAGCGACATTTAAGCTCATTGCCATGCCAGCCGCGCCAATGCATCCTGTGATTACCCCAACAAGTGAAATTCTTGCTGATGAAAAGCCTTCCTCACAACAAACGCCTCCAACCTTTTGGAAATACTGTTGGATACAAACGAGTTCAACATCACAGATTCTTAACAAAGAACTTGCTTCGATTGGTTGCCAATCTGAAACACAGCGGCACGCTAGCGGCCAAGGAGCTCCGTTCCAATTTGATGTTTCGCGAAGGCGTTGCTACACACGCAGCATTACGTTTGCGAGGTTTTCGCCAATCTGAAGTGCAACGGCACAGTGCCCCGCCGCGGAAGCCTCTGTCGGATCGGCAACTCGCCCCACCCGCACAGGCTGTTGACAACCTCCTCAGAGGTGTGGTACACTTAAGGCAAGTTGAGACTTTAATGTGGCATATGTTAGGAGAATATATTATGGGAATCAAACACATGAAAAATTATTTTAGCCGCTTTAGATAACCTGTATCTGTGAAGGTTTAGCCGTCATGGATGCAGGAGCAGAGATGCGCTGCAAGATCTATGGCGGCTCTTTTATGTCTGTTTGTGACTGATTAGAGCCGATGAAAATTTCATCAGCTCTATTTTTTGTCGACAAAAAACCAAAGGAGTGGCATAAGTTATGGGAAAATTATATTTAAGCTTTGATACGCGATTTACAATGCTACCACATTCATTATTCATTAAAATTTATATATCATGAGGTGTTTATCATGTTAACCAACAACAAGAATAAAATAGCAAAAAGCGCTCTGCTGATTCTGGCTATTGCAGCCCTAGCAATAGGTTTTCTTTTAATAAATCATAAAAAGCAAAAAAGCTTGGCTTTAAAAATCGGCATCTTGCAGTTTATTGAGCATGATTGCTTAGATGAGGCACGCGAAGGATTTGTTGCCAGGCTGGCGGAACTGGGTTATAAGGATGGCGAAAATGTGGAGATAGATTTTAAAAACGCAAGCGGAGATCAATCAATCTGCAATCAAATGGCAACCAAATTCGCAAATGACAAAAAAAATTTAATCCTGGGGATCGCAACTCCTGCAGCGCAAGCGCTTGCAAACGCAACAAAAAGCATACCCATTTTGTTTACCGCCGTAACCGCCCCAGACAAAAATGGCCTTGTTGATTCGAATGAAAAGCCGGGTGGGAACATCACCGGGACTTCGGATTCAATTCCGATAGAAAAGCAGACAAATCTAATCAACCAGATTTTTCCAGATGCCAAAAATGTCGGAATATTATATTGTTCAGGTGAGGCAAATTCAAAAATTCAAGCAGACTTGGCAATTGCCGAGCTCGAGAAATCAAACATGCAAGGAATTGCTTATACGGTCTCAAACAGCACTGAAATTGCGCAGGTTATCGATTCGATGCCAAACAAAAAAATTGATGTGATTTTTGTTCCAACCGACAATCTGATAGTTGCCAATATGCCGCTTGTCAGCCAAACAGCGATAGGCTTGGGTATCCCAATAGTTTGCAGTGAAAGAAACAGTGTTAAAAACGGCGCACTTGCCGCTTATTGCATATCATATTATAAACTCGGGGAGCGCACTGCAGACCAAGCGGCGAAGATATTAAAATGTGAAGCAAGGCCCGAAAGCATGCCGATCGAGTCTTTATCCCAATCAGAAATAGAATTAACCCTGAACCCCAATGTCGCGGAAAAGCAAGGTATTACAATCCCAGAAGAATTGGCAAAAGATGCCAAACGTGTTTAAGGAGGAATCTGGCCGCGTGCATGGCCGCGAGTCGCTGGTAGCGTGACGTTCTATCAATGATAAAGCTATTACTACAAACTCATTAAAACTTTCTTGACAACTGTTGCTCTGTGGTGGAGGAGGCAGTTGGAACGTTGGCTCTCACAACCAAGTTGCTGCCCAAATTCTTGCTTGGCAAGAGGGTAACTTTCTCGGAGAAACGAATCTGAAAGCCATTCCGCAAAAAACGCAACAAACTGCTGGCCCAGACGCCACCCTTTCCGGCTGGCACGTTAAATTTTGCCAGGCGTTTTAACAGGCGATGCAGCCCACCAGGAGCAGGCACTGTTGGCACAAGCGAGAAAGGAAGCACAAAGCAACGTTTTTATCGTTGAGGGGCTGGGATATTTTGCGCCGGAAAACAAAAACTAAATGCCGGCCAATGAGGGCTCGTGAGTTGCCGGCTAACACAATTCCCGCAAGAGAAAGACTTCTGTCATGGGAAGAGAATCAACAGGAGAAAATTAAAATGTTTAAGAAGCAAAGAAATTGGCGACGCTTGAGTTTGGTGGTTTTTATAGTTATGGGTCTGTTTTTGCAAAGTGTTCAAAAAAAACATAAAAGCACCATAAGAATAGGGATCATTCAATTTGTGGAACACGATGCGCTAGACTGCGCACGAAAAGGTTTTATTGACGGCTTAAGCAGCTTTAAAAACATTGAAATTGCATATAAAAATGCACAAGGCGACCAAGCAAACTGCACCTTGATTGCAAATTTGTTTGCCGCGGGAAATTACGATCTGGTTTTGGCAATAGCCACCCCAGCCGCGCAAGCAACCGCAGCAATAGTGTCGGAAACTCCCATCTTGGTGACGGCAATAACCAATCCAGAAGACGCAGGAGTGGTCAAATCCAATCTAAAACCGGAAGCAAATGTAACGGGAACTTCGGACCTGCCGCCTATACACAAGCAAATTGAATTGGCCAAAAAACTCGTACCAGAAGCCAAAAATATCGGCATTTTATATAGCTTGGGAGAAGCAAATTCAAGATATCAAGCTGATATAGCGGTAAAAGAAGCCCAACGCTTAGATTTAAAACCACAAGTTTTCACATTCAGCCAAATGGCAGAGATCCAGCAAGTGGTCGAGTCTATGATTGGGAAAGTCGAGGTAATTTACACCCCAACAGACAACGCGGTTGCCTCAAATATGCCACTTATTGCGAAAACGGCTTTACTCGGCGGCATTCCCGTGATCTGTGGCGAAGGCAACTTAATTGAAAAAGGAGCAACTGGCACCTGTGGCATGTCATATTACGAACTCGGGAAGCTTACTGCAATCCAAGCGGCGAAGATATTAGAAGGCAAAGCAAGGCCCGAAAGCATGCCGATCGAGTATTTATCAGACACAGAATTAACCCTGAACGGCAAGATTATTGAAAAGCTAGGCATAATAATACCACAAGAATTGGCAAAAAATGCCAAGTTTATTTAGGAGGAAACACAAAATGAGCATTTATATATCAACCTGTTCGCAAGGGCTTATCTGGGCGATTCTGGCACTTGGGATTTTCATAACGTTCAGAGTTTTAAATTTTGCCGACATGACAGCAGAAGGTAGCTTGACGCTTGGCGGTGCCGTGTGCGCAGTTTTGATTTCAAATGGAATAAATCCGATTCTGAGCATTGTAATTTCTGGTTTTGCAGCCTCGATTGCTGGGCTAATCACCGGGGTGTTGCATACAAAGTTCAAAATCCAAGCCATTCTTTCGGGGGTTTTAACCATGATAGCCTTGTATTCCATCAACATCAGAATTATGGGCAAGGCAAATGTTTCGCTTCTTGGCAAGCGGACTGTTTTTTCAACCTCAAACCAGAATTTTGCGGTTGGCTTAACCGTGTGCGCGCTGTTGACAATAGTTTTAAGTTTATTTTTCAAAACCCGGCTCGGGCTTGCAATCCGCGCAACCGGTGACAATGAGCAGATGATGAAAGCGCACGGTGCGAACACCGATTTCAAGAAAATCTTGGCACTTATGCTTTCAAATGCTTTTTGCGGAATTGCTGGGGCATTGATCGGCCAAAGCCAAGGTTATGCGGATGTTAATATGGGAACAGGATCCCTTGTTATTGCGCTCGCCTCAATTGTGATTGGTGAAGCAATGTTCACGAAAGATGCAATTTTGTTAAAGCTCATTGCCGTTGTTTTTGGCTCGATTGCTTATAGGCTTATCGTGTTCTTTGTGCTTAACTTTGGTATGAATCCAAGCGATTTGAAGCTTTTCACGGCGGTTGTTGTGGCAGCCTTCTTGGCGCTGCCTAATATTAGAAAAAGAATTGTGAGGAGTGCTAAAAATGTTAAAAATTAAGAATTTGTGTAAGAAGTTCGGAGAAAAAGTCATTTTTGAAGATTTTAATTTTCAGGCCAACAAGGGAGAGTTTGTCACGATTTTAGGCGGAAATGGTGCAGGGAAATCAACTTTATTTAATTTAATTTCTGGCACGCTTTTTCCAGATTCAGGTGAAATTTTAATTGACGGAATAGATGTGAGTTTTATGCCAGAACACAAACGTGCTAAATTTATCGGGCGGGTCTTTCAAGACCCACTCAAGGGCTCTTCTCCAAACCTTACGGTTGAAGAGAACATTGCATTGGCAGCCTCAAAAAACGTCAAAAACAACTTAAGACTAGCCACAAATCGCCAAAATTCGGAATTATTTAAAGAAAAACTATCGCCGTTAAATTTAGGCATGGAAAACAGATTCAACGATAAAGCGGGGGATCTTTCCGGCGGCCAACGGCAGGTGTTGGCCATTTTTATGGCAATGATTTGCCAACCGAAAATTCTGCTTCTAGACGAGCATACCGCAGCACTTGACCCAAAATCGCAGGAAAAAATCTTAGATTTGACTGAAAAAATCACACAAAACACAGAAATTACAACGCTTATGATCACACACAACATGACAATTGTGGAAAGGTTCAATGAAAACGTGGTCACCTTAGGGTAATTTTAAGCGGGCGACAGGTTGCCGCACCCGCAGCAGCTGTAACGCTGCACCCACAAATATTCAGGAAAAGAAAGATTCTCCATTGGCGCAGACCTTTGCTTAGTAGAAGCAAAAGAATACAATAGCAGTGTAACGCTGCACCCACAAATTTCTGCAAAAGAAAGATTTTCCTATACCAATATGTTTTGTTGTGCAAAAAAAGGCTTAAACAGTAATGTTTAAGCCTAAAATCTTGGTTGCGGAGGCTGGATTTGAACCAACGACCTTCGGGTTATGAGCCCGACGAGCTACCAGGCTGCTCCACTCCGCGTTATTAATGGCTCCCCCTGTTGGGCTCGAACCAACGACCCTGCGGTTAACAGCCGCATGCTCTACCAACTGAGCTAAGGAGGATCATCTTCTCAGCATTTTCGTCAACACGACAAACACGCTACCAACAAGAATCGCATCACCTTTTTGCAAAAACTCTCGTTTCGCAAACGCAACAACATGCTACTTTCTACTTTATGTTACTTTTTTTCTTCCGCCACATATAAACAATCCCAATAAAAACCACCATGCTGCCACCAAGAACCACACAAGTCATAATCCCTAAAGACCTCTGCTCCGCAAACTCAACAACATTATCAGACAACACTGGATACCCCGAAGCATGGAACTTCTTCAAAAACCCATCCTTCTCCCCTTTTGGCACATGTATTTTCCACTTCGTTGCCCCTTTGGCTCGAAAAGCCTCCTCCTCTATGACCAGCTGATCACTTTTTCCCAAAAATGTCAACTCGGTGATCCCACGACAACCACCAAAAGCACGCTCTCCAATGAAAACGACAAGCGGAGGGATAACAACACCCTTTATTCCTTCTTGATTGGAAAAAGCACACACATCGATCTTCTTGAGCCGGGAAGCACGGCTAAGATCAACACCAGTAAGTTGTTGGCGCGTCCGGAAAGCGTTGACCGAAATCTCTTCCAGTGTGGGTGGTGCAACAAAAACAGGTAGCATCTGCCACGGAATTGCAGCAATCAGCACGGTTTTCTCCCTATTATAGATGATGCCATCAACCACACATACATCATCTCTTTCCAAAATCAACTCAGGCGCACCCAACAAAAAATCAAAAAATCCACCACCCAAAGTCACCGACTTTGGAATAGTCAGCTTCTCAAGCGTCTCAGGTAAACCACCAAAACAAGGCGGAACCACAACTCCATTTTCTATTTTCAGCTCTTTTATAGCATCGCGCGATTCAACACCGCACGACGAATCGTAACCGAACGCATCATAAGCACATTCATACACATTATACGGTTTACCGTCGCTGGCCACCTCCGCAGGGATAACAACACGTGGTTGATTCAGCAAACATAGCAAAATTTTCGCACATTGACCGGTCTCATCAACAATAAATCGGAAAACACCATCATCAGATTCCAAAACCGGGATTCCTGCTTCCTGAGCATCACCTACTGAAAATTCACTGTTCCCATCTGGAAACTTTGGCACAAAATCAGCCGCTACTACACTGGCATCACACAAGCCAAAAGTATACAAACAAACAGCCAATCCTAGCATACCGAGTCGTCGCCAAATTGTCATCCTTATCCTTCTTACTTACGTTTCTTATCTTTTTTTCACACCAAATGCCACAAACAAGCTTCTATCCCTTGGTGCACCACCGGGGATTCGAACCCAGGACCCACTGATTAAGAGTCAGTTGCTCTACCAGCTGAGCTAGTGGTGCATCTTCTCAAACCAACAGCATGGCGAATGGAATTTAACTTCTCATTCGCCAAATTAATTCGTTCCGGCATATTCCTATTTTCCCGGGCAGTTTCCCGCCAAGTATTTTCAGCACCAACAAGCTTAACTTCTGTGTTCGGTATGGGAACAGGTGTTTCCTTGTCGTCATCTACACCGGATCATTGCACAAAAAACAATTGAATCGACATAACTGCACTGCTTAGAACTAAAGGTCAAACCCTCGACCGATTAGTACGTGCCAGCTCAATATATCACTATACTTACACCGCACGCCTATCAACCTCCTAGTCTTGAAGGGGTCTTACCTGATTAACTCAGTGGGATATCTTATCTTGGGGTTCGCTTCACGCTTAGATGCTTTCAGCGTTTATCCGTACCGCACATAGCTGCCCGGCTGTGCCACTGGCGTGACAACCGGTGCACCAGCGGTGCGTCCGTCC
>JAIRZL010000032.1 GCA_031267245.1 Oscillospiraceae bacterium | reverse complement strand
GGGACGGAGATGCTTGACCCCGAAGTAATTCCCATTCCTCCACGGTTACAACCCGTCGGGCTTGGGTTGCAGTACCTGATCGATTTCGTCCATGGGTTGATGCCGTCAGCTACCGCGGAAGCGTTGGCGTTTCTGCAACAAATACAGCATGCAATTTATGCAGTGTTTTGCGATTTTTATGAAAATTTGCCACAAATACTAAGCAGTTGTGGCGCAACAGAACTTACAGGGCCAACAGTGTACGGCGAAATCACGTTCACCGACGTGGATGCCGAGCGAGTAACAGCGACACTGCCGCTTTTGTGGCGTGAACAATTTTACAATGGGGGAAGCGACCTGTTAGCGTACGCAACGAACATGTGGTGTCCGTCTTATCAAAAGCCTATCGATTCCGCGCCACCCGCAGAGGCCGGCACGTTGTTGCGACGATACAGCCCATTATCGGCCCCAGCGATAAGGACACTGATGTCCATGCTTTGTGGTCAATGGCTTCCGGGTTCCCGAGCAGCAGCTTACGCTGACGTTACGTCCGTCATCAACCTGACTCACAACTGGGCCCAACTGTATCTGCCGAAGATTGTGCCTCTTGTGATTGCTTATGGCGGTCTGAACGTTTTTGTGAGCGGACGCAGGTGTCAATACGAATTGGACGGCGGCGGCAGCAGCGACAACCTATATCGCGGCTGTGACTTACCAGTCCCTATCGAGCGAGATGCCAGCTCCTATAAATGCCAAACGCCAGCGCGATTGTTAGTTACGGCTTGTACCGGCTTCTACCCCACGCGGCTACTTCCCATTTTGTTAGGAGATAAGCCTTATACACCGGCGCAATCGCCGATGCCTGCATAGTAAGCCAGCGTATGGCCGCTTGCGCGAAGAACCAACCAAATGGATGCATTCAGTGGTAGCTAACAAACAGGCGGGAGGTGCTTATCCGTCACACTGGGCATTAAAAGGGAAAGGGATGATGAAAAACTTTATGCAAGAATCGGAATTTACTTTTGGGTGTTCAGGGATATGAAGAAGGTTGATATATTCACGGATGGTGCATGCTCTGGAAATCCTGGTCCTGGTGGCTACGCTGCCATATTAAAGTATGCCGATTCAAAGAAGGAAGTTTGCGGTTTTGAACCACAAACAACAAACAATCGAATGGAATTAATGGCTGTTCTGGCTGCCATTGAATTGTTAAAACAACCATGTGAAGTTACAGTGTACAGCGATTCAAAATATATTGTGGATGCGATCAAAAAAGGCTGGTTGGCGCGTTGGCAGCAAAATGGGTGGCGAAAAAGCGACAAAAAACAGGTGCAAAATATTGATTTGTGGGGGCGACTATTGCCGTTGTTAGGAATCCATGTGGTTGACTTTGTTTGGGTAAAAGGGCATGCTAACCATCCAGAAAACGAAAGATGTGACTGGTTGGCTGTAAAAGCTATAAAGGTACATACAAAAGATGATGATTGATAAGTATGCAAATCTGTTGCGCCGCCTTTTTTTCATTGGCCTGGCATTTTTTGTTAGTACGGTTTCTACGGTTGCCGAACTTCCACCGGCATACTTTCTCGTCGATGGGGAGCTCAGTATAAAAGACGGTAGTGAATATTATGATGCTCCGAGGATTCCGTACAAAGAGTTTTCCGAACGTCAGATAAAGAACCTGGCCGGTGGGGTCGCGCAACACCGGGGAGCAGAAGTCAACTCTGGGCTTAGTGCCGTTGCGCAAAAACATGCAGAGAGCATTTATAGAGGCGAAAACGCGGGTGGGCAGCCGGGCACAGAAGAACTGGAGGCTAACGGGGTAACAAACACAAAAAGCACATGTGTTCTCGAATGTATTTGCTTTACTTATGGCAAACCTACGCCGGAAGATCTGGCGCGTGAGGCCAACTTAAAACTCCCACCCGGGGTTGATGCATTTGGATTTGGTGTGGCTGGTGCAAGCGAAGACAACTGGAACCTTTATGTGATTTTTGTTGTTGGTGTGACCTACAATGATCATCATTAATCATTTCGTCCACGAACCGGCGGGTGGCGGCCATCGTTAATGGCCTATCGCAGCTTTTATTCCGCATTTGAAGCTGGGGTTGTTCTGGCTAACACTGAAACAGAAGCTGTGGCACAGCTTGCGACCGATTAGCAAGAACTTCGGAACGTAGCCACGTGCAAAGTAGCTGGTACATTGAGTAACGAGTAAGTTGCACTTCCCTGCTGATGCCCCTTCCCTTCCAGCCGAAAGAACACCCGGAGTGGTCAGATCCCAGGCGTTGACAATTTGCAACAGCTGATTGCTATGTATTGTTCAACAAAGGGACGAGGCTTTGGGCATCACCAGGCACTTCACGAACAGCTGCCGTAAAAAGCCAGCAAATGCTCAAAGGACGATTATCATTTATCCCTTGCTAGCCGGCAAGTACTAGCTGAGCTGTTTCCTTCCTCGCCATTGATTGCTGCCGCGCCAGTGGTGGCCGCTGCCTCCGGTCAGCTTAATCGAAGGTATTTGGCAAAATATTGTTTGTACGTTTCTGCTTCATTGCATCACCAGCGGATCCCAGCCTCCCTAGCCCGTTGGTGCGCCATGAATCGTAGTTGCTGTACAGAAGCAGCAGTTGGCCAAAACGATTTGTGCGGTTAATCGGTTCTTCCAGATTGGGCAAAGCATCATAACACGGCACCAGCAACTTCAAAGTTCCTGGTGCGAGAACATCACACCTCCTCCGTTGGCGTTAGCCAGGATCCTGAATGGCGACAAAGCAAAAAACGGATTGTAAAAATGCGGGTTTTGGTGGCATTGTCCTCACCACCAAAGGTCTTGCGTGAGAGGGGGCACCACGTCGAAGAACTATTGCCCAAAAATGGCATTGGTGGCGCATGGGGATATTATGGGAACCATCAAGGTGGTGTATCAATCGCCTTGGTGTTACTTTTTATTGCCATACAATGTTTCCCCGAAAGAGGGGCATGTCAGAAAAATATAAGAGAAATGGTGTTGTGCGTATGGGTTTTTTTGAGAAATTGAAAGCAGGGTTAAAGAAAACCAGAGATGCCATGGTTAGTGGAATAGACAGGGTCTTTGGGTGGAAGCAGGTTGATGAATCCTTCTTTGAGCAGCTTGAAGAGACTCTTATTGTTGGGGATGTTGGAGTTAATGTTGCAATTGAAATCTGTGAACGATTGCGAAAAATCTCACGGAAATTGGCAATAGATTCGCCTGAGGAGCTCAAGGTTGAATTCACAAAGATTGTTGTTGAAATGCTTGAACCTGCCAACCGCTTTGTTGAAGAGATTGAAGAGAAGGAAACGGTTAATCCAGAAGCATTTCCCAAAAAAATTATCCTTGTGGTTGGAGTTAATGGCGTGGGGAAAACCACAACCGTAGGCAAGCTTGCTTTCCGGCTGCAAAACGAAGGCAATGAGGTTGCAGTTGTTGCTGCAGATACCTTCCGAGATGCAGCAGTGGAGCAACTAGAAGCGTTGACAAAATCTTTGAACATCAAGTTATTCAAAAGCGAAACAGCTAAAGACCCAGGAGCAGTTATCTTCGAGGCAATTAAAAAGGCGGCGGCTCAAAAAGTTGAGGTGTTGATCTGCGACACAGCTGGCCGTTTACATAACAAGAACAATCTTATGATGGAGCTACAAAAGATAGGCAAGATCATAGAGCGCAATTGCCTCTCCGCACACAAAGAAACGTTTTGGGTGATGGATGTTACAACCGGGCAGAATGCGATTTTTCAGGCACGCGAATTTAAAAATGCAGTTAAGATGACCGGCATCATTTTGACAAAGCTAGATGGCACATCCAAAGGAGGTGTGGTCATAAATATCGCGGCCGAATGCGGTGTTCCGGTTAAATATGCTGGTTTGGGAGAAAAAATTGAGGATTTGGTTGAGTTTGAAGCGCAGAAATTCGCGCAAGCTTTGTTTGGCATATAGAGCCTTAAACCACGGCAGCCGGACCCCTCAGCACCAGCTGGTGACAGCCAGAGTTGGGCTGCGAGAAAGTACAAACTATCCCGTCCAGTAACAACCTTCCGCAAAGAAAGATATCGGTATGCCACTAAAAGACGGCAGCCGCTCCAACAACACAAGCTCTTGATATCCAGGGTTTATGCTACGAGAAGGCACAAACTACCCATGCTGTGCCGGGCTTCTACGATCAAACCCCTGGAGTCCACCAAAGCACAACGCTGCCGAAGAAAGCGAGCGGTATGGCACTAAAAGCGGCAGACGGCAGCCGGACCCCTCAGCACCAGCTGGTGGCAGCCACATTTGATGTCGCGAGAAGGCACAAACTATCCATGGTGTGCCGCGCTTCTACGATCAACCCCCCTGGATTCCACCCACGCTCTTAGCTGGTTGCCGAAAGCACGGCGCAATTTATATTTGGTGCCTGTCACCGGTTGCTACTTCGGCAAGTATTGTCAAAACTATTGCGCGGCTTGCCCCAAAACACCAGCATGGTTTTGCGCAGGAGCTCCAAAAGGCGGATTTTTTCATGCCTTTCTTTGGTGGGGTAAGGTGCAGTGCTGATAGTTTTGCTTTCTTATGGCATCAACAGTGGCTGTCAAGCGCTTTCTTCGGCAGCGTTGTGCTTTGGTGGACTCCAGGGGTTTGATCGTAGAAGCCCGGCACAGCATGGGTAGTTTGTGCCT
>JAIRZL010000018.1 GCA_031267245.1 Oscillospiraceae bacterium | reverse complement strand
CGGTTGGTGGGGATCTGCGCCCGGCCCACAACCGGTTCAGGATAGTTTTTACGGCTTGGCAACGCGGTGCCACGATGGAAAGTTGGCACCACGAGGGGAGAGTGCTACCGGTGATGTGTAACTGGTTGTTGGAACCCACAAAATGAGGAGGAAGCACTGGCAGACCTGCAAGCTGCGGATTTTGCGTTATGCGTTTTGCAAAACGGACTTTTTACAAATGTGCCTCAAATCTATAACTGCTTGGGAGCCAAAGGGATCACCAATTGGCCGCCGCCCGAGAATCAAGACCGCTGGGGCGGACAAGCTTTCGGCTTTACGGACTTTACGAGCGCAAAATTTGAATACATAGACTGGAACGGTTCTTCGGGGGGTGTGTATCCGGAAACCGGGTGGCATCGGCCAACAGAGTTCTGGAACGCCGCGCCATTCCTGCTTTGTTGTTTGTGGCGCCCATGGGCGGCAAAGCTACCGCCAAGGGGAACAATAATAACGGAATATGAAGAAATGAGAGAAATAGAGGTTCCCCCGTTGCTGTCTGTTCGCGGGCTTCTAACAATTTTGCAGCAATCCGCTGGATGTTGGGCACCAAAGAACCTGGTAGAGGCAGAAGCGGACATGATGGCTGGCCTTGCTTTTTGGCAGAACTGGCGAGTTCTATACAAGCAAAACATTGCACGCAATCTAGCATTGGCCGGAGGAGAAATCATCAGCGGCGGGGGACGTCAAAGCAATTACGTAACCGTGCGCACCAAAGCGATCGAGCAAAATCAAATAGATTTGCCAGTGTCGAGCCCCTTGCCCGGGCCGCGATCCTATGTCACCACGCCGGCGTTGCTTCTAACAATAGCCCTGAGCTCATCAAACATAGGCCCTGTAGACGACGCACTAGTAGCAGAGCAACAAATCCCCTATAGTCTCTCCCTGACAACAAGTTAAACATCTGCTGTAGCACTATCCCCTCTTGTTGCCAACTTTCCATCGTTGCACCGCGTTGCCAAGCCGTAAAAACTTTCCTGAACCTGTTGTGGGCCGGGCGCAGATCCCCACAAACCGAGCACTCAGTAATCGGCAAAGAATGGGAGAATTTGTTCCAGCTGCATGAATCGGCTACCTTTAATCCTAACTATCGCATTGGGAGACAGCGAAAGCGGGCAACCTTTCTGCCAACAGGACTGCCGCCAACTACAGCCATGACCACAGAGTGTGGCGTTGAACGCCTTTCTCATCAGATGCTTAGAGAAACGCCCCCGCCCCAATGGAAAAGCATTCCAATTAATTGGAAATATCATTGCGCACAAACAAAAAAATGGCAGCGAATCGCCGCCACCGAAGCCAGATTTGATGCTTCCAGAGAAGTTTTGTCATGTCAGCTGTCTCCCGCCGCGGGAAACGTGGCGCCGGGACCCGCTGGCCACCCAATCAACACCTCTTCATTTTGGATCGTTAACAGACGTTCGGATTCGGCAACAACAGAAATTCCGATTTTCATACCACCAGACGGCAAGAATTTTTCGATATTACTGTACCATTCAATTAAAAAAAACATTGATCCTTCCTGCCAAAAATCAAAGAAGCCCGTGCTTTCCAGATCATAAAGCGTTTTGCATCTGTACATATCCATGTGCAAGACGCACAAATTACCAACCACATATTGGTTCACCAATGAGAATGTTGGGCTTGTCACCATCGCGTGCATCCCCAACCCTTTCACAATCCCGCTTACCAAACAGGTCTTGCCTGCGCCTAGCTCGCCATCCAAAAGCACCATGGCACCATCTTTCAAATTCCGCCCGATCACCTTCCCTAGCTCCATAGTCTCGGCAGGTGACTTTGTGATAGCCTGCAACATCGCGCCGGCGCCTCCAATCTACGATTCAAAACCATGGCCGCGCCTTTTGCAGCTCTTCAAGCTTCTTCAAAACAACTGTTAATAGTGTTGGGTGCAGCACAAGATCAACGGCGCTCCACAGTAACCGTTGCAACAAAAGAACTTTTGGTTGCGCATGGGAAATATGCAAAATCCACAAAGTGTTTAAACAAAGATTGCAAAAAACAATCACAACAAGGCAGACGACCAAACACCGCAAAAAAGACACCTTTTTGCTGTGGAATCCAACACCATAAATCAGGTTCCCCAACGCCGCAGTGACAGTGAAACCCCAAAAATACGGACCTTTTGGGTGAAGCCAGCAACCGATGATATCCACCAGCGCACCACAAACTGCCGCAGCTGGCCCCAAAATATATCCTGCGGCCCCAGAAACTAAAAACCCAAACGAGATTTTTTTAGATATCATGGGGAAAAATGACAAGCAGCCAACAACAACGCCCATGGCAATCATAAGGCCGGCAAGGCTTATCCAACGAACCATGTTTTTGCGATCCGTGCTTTTGAACACTATTCGAGCACCTCCGATGAGTTTTTTGCAACTAAAGCGCATTAAGTCTTTGAACCGGCAGCCACTGGCCGTGACCCACAATGAGTTTTTTTGCCAGCCATGCCAAGTGCCAGCATGGTTGTAGGGTGATTAATAAGCGTTCCGCAAAACACCATCTGAATATTCCCATCAAAATCGGGAAAAACCAGCTGGCAATCACCGATGGTCGTTATTTGCATCCAACGGTATTCCCAATGTGGCGGGAACACCAAGATTGACCGATAGTTACAGCCTCCACACCCCAGCTAGCAAACTTCCAAGCAACAACGCCCGCGCCCAACAAGGCTTCCCAAGTGACCCCAAAACAGACGCAAGCTTGCATGCTGTTCAGCGTAGCTGTCTCCTGCTACCTGGTTTTTCACAATGAGCGACAGCGTTCCGCAGAGAAAGATTTATGTTATCTTACATAAGCATACCACATATTTAAACTTGCTAGTTAAATTGCAATAAATATTAACAGTGACGTAAGTTTCCGTTCCTGCCGAATGGCAACGAAATGGATGTAAGGTAAAAGCCGCGTAAGACATTAAACCCCGCAACTATTCACAACTTTTCCAATGCCACCCGGAGTCTCTTAATGGTTTCTTGCTTTCCCAAGGCAGCAGCAATCTCAATTCCGCCGCCTGGCGTATGCTCTTTCCCTGTTAAAGCCACCCGCAGAGGCCACAGCACAACGCCATTTTTGAGGTTGTTTGCTGCTATATAACTCATGATCACATCTCGCAAGCCCGGCAATGAATAATCCGCCACCGACTCCAACAACGGCAACACTGCCAGCAATGCTTCGCGCGCGGTTTCTTTTGTGGTTTTCATCTTCTTGTTAACAAAAAGCTCCGGGTTGTAATCTGGTACCGCATCGATAAAATCGATCTGGGCAGGGATATCATTTAACAGCTCGGTACGGCTCTGCAACAGCTCTGCCACCAATTTCAAATCGATGTCGGTCCGCTTTACAGCTTGTTGGATAAATGGCAAAGATTTCTCAAAAAACGATTCAAAAGGCATTGCTTTTATATGTTTTGAATTGATATAATTCAGCTTCTTAATATCGAAAATTGCTGGTGATTTTGACAAGCCGCTAACACTAAATTCTTTTTTAAGATCATCTAACAAAAAAAACTCTTGCTCGGTTTTTGGGCTCCAACCCAACAACGCGATGTAGTTCAATATTGCTTCTTTGAGGTACCCCTGTTCAATTAAATCCTCAAAAGACGCATCCCCTTTGCGTTTAGATAGTTTTTCATTGGCATTCCGCATAACTGGGCTGCAATGGATATATTTCGGGACCTCCCAACCAAAAGCAACATAAAGCAGATTGTATTTTGGCGTGGAAGATAAATATTCGCTGCCTCGTATGACATGCGTAATTCCCATCAAGTGATCGTCTACCACATTGGCGAAATTATAGGTAGGCATTCCGTCTGCCTTAATTAAAACCTGATCATCCAAAGTTTCATTCTCCACCACAATCGAACCAAACACCTCATCGGCAAAGGTGGTGCGTCCCGTATCTGGCATCCGCTGCCTCACAACATATGGCATACCCTTCCCAAGATTTTCAGCGATCTGATCTTTTTGCAAGTCTCGGCAATGCCCGTCATATTTAAAGATACTCCCGGAGTGCTTCTGTAAAAATCTGACCTCTTCCAAACGCTCTTTGTTGCAAAAGCAGTAATAAGCAGCGCCAAGCTCCACCAGCTTTTCGGAATATTGTTTATACAGCCCTAGCCGCTCGCTTTGTACATAGGGGCCAACAGGACCACCAATATCCGGGCCTTCATCCCAGTTAAGGCCCGTACTATGTAGTGCTCGGAAGATCAAATCTGTTGCCCCGGCAACCAAACGCTCTTGATCGGTGTCTTCAATGCGCAAAATAAAGCTTCCACCATGTGATTTGGCCAACAAATACGCAAACAAAGCTGTGCGCAGATTCCCAACATGCATATATCCCGTTGGGCTTGGAGCAAATCTGGTCCGAATTTTTAACATGATAGTCACCTTTCATTCTGCAGCTATGCGATACCACCCGCCGAGCGTTCTCGCAACACCGGGCACTAAAATCACTTTCGGGGAAACGAAGCGCATGCCACGCAGAGAGCCCATGCCTCGTTGAACGACTGCCAGAATCCAAGCATAATTGGCATCCTCGCTGGTAAAAGGCTTGCACGAAGGCTTATTTCCATGATACGAAGCGCCCGCCCGCACGAAACCATTACTCGTTACAGCCTGCCAGCGCACCAAACATATTTGGCGTCCCTTCCTTGTCTCTACCTTCTGGTTGCCACCCTGCATTCGAAAGGTCTTGTTTGCCACCACAAATGTTTCCCGGCCAGAAGCGGGATCAAGAAGGTATGGTTCCCGGAGGCCACTACCCTATATCATCATGTACGTGGTCGCAACCAACCAGCAACATGAAGTTGCCGGCGAGGGCTAAGTTAAAAGCGCGTTGCAGGACTTGCGTTTTTGCTACAGCTGACCAGCTTTTCTGCGCGTTAAAAGAGCTGGTCACCGCCCCTCGCGAGGAAGCGCTTCAGGGCATGCGGCCATCCGCCAAGGAGTGGCTGCCGAAACGAACGGGCAGTTTCCAAGAAGTCAGCTGGGTTCGCCGGCATTATGGGTGGCACCACAAAACTCCCTATTCCGCGCTGCCAGGCGCTTTTGTGGGGCCTATACCAGGCGTTTGCCTCGCTGGATTGTTAGCTGCGCTCCTCTCGGTGGTCAATTACCCGACAGAAGCAGCTTTAGGTCCTGCGGGCGCAGCAGGCGGCACAACAAAACCTACCATAGATAGCATTTGAGAAAAGCGGAGAATGATTCGCCTACTAGGCAGCTGCCCCCCCAACTTCTCGGTAAGAAAGATGCGTTTGCCGCCGCACCTCGTCGCAACGACACTTCCATTGCTCGCCTGTCCATGCCAACAACGCCTGTACTTCTCTATTTTTTTCTTGGTGTTTTTTGTGTGGTTCAAAACGCCGCTGTCAACGCAGCCAGTTGCGCTGCCCTGAAAAAGTATTCTTGCCAACCACGCTGGGGGCATGACAAAACCTGACAGACAAAACATTTTAGATCAGCGGGAAATGATTCGCCTACTAGGCAACTGCCCCCCCAACTTCTTGGAAAGAAAGATGCGTATGCAGCGGTGATCATCGCAACGACATTTCCATTGGTGTGACAAAAAATATCCCAAGAAAATGGATGATATGGATGATGTGGTTAAACGCCGGAAGCACCGTTGCTTTTTTGTTCCGTTTTTTGGGTGACTTTTTTAGGTTTTTTTGTACTGATACAAAAATCCCAGCAGAACAATTAAGACTATAAGTAACACCGCAGAGATCTTTGTAAGCCTCGCCAACTTGGCATCAAGTGTTCTCCCTTTGCTTTGGGTATTATAAAATGAGTCCGATGTGCTTTCATTAACAGAAGCCAACCCGTTAGAGTTGCTTTCCTGTAGCATAATTACAACAATCAAAAAGACCGAAAACCCCAATATCAAGCCGCCAACAATATATTCGCAAACGCTCATTACTTTTCTCCTCTGTGATTCTTTTGCAAAAAACTTCGATATGAGTATAACATAAAGGCTGCGCTATTTCAATTCTCGAGCCAGCTGTTGCGTGACAAAGCCGCGTAGAGATACTAAACTGCGTCGATTCATCAGGCACACTCCACAATGAGCGCCCCAACCCACCAAAACACCCACTGCCGGCCTTGCCGTTTGCTAATTTGTCGCTGTACCGCGCAGCAACACAGCACACGTCTGGTGTTGGTTGTTTTTGTTAGGATAATTATTTACATCTCCGGTAATTAGCGGCCAAACAAAGCAATGATGCTGCCATTTCGGCAGCATCAAATCAACTCAATCGCCGCCATTTCGGCAGCATCACCACGGCGCGCCCCCAGCCGCGTTATTCTTGTGCACCCACCGCAAACATCGGCATATTTAGGTGCAATCTCTTCAAACAACTTCTTCACAATTTCTTCTTTTGTAATATAAGAGAACGCCTTCCGCTTTGCGCAAAGGCCAGGGGTTTTCCCAATGGTAACTACGCGCTCCACCGCAGCTTTGAGTTCCTTTGCCCTCGTTACCGTTGTCTCTAGTCTGCCACGTTCCAGCAAAAAGGTTACCATGCCTCGAAGCATCGCCTTTCTGTGGTCCGATGTCCTTCCAAGCTTTCGCACAGAACATCACTCTCCTGTCGATTAATAAAACAATCTCAATCCAACACGCCTTCGGGGGAATTAACCTCCCCAGCGCGACCCTCGACCAGCCCAAAATCTCGCTGCGGCACATCTGCATCAGGAAGCACCCTAAAACCAAGGGCATTAATCTTGGCAATCACCTCAGTTAATGATTTCTTGCCCAAGTTTTTAATCTTCATAATATCTTCTTCGCTCATATTAAGGAGATCTCGCAAGTGGCTGATCCCCACCCTTTTAAGGCAATTAAACGCGCGAACAGACAAATCCATCTCTTCCAATGTCATACCATATAAGCGCTCTTGCTCTATCGCCGCCGCATCCCCACGTTTCCTATATGACCCACCAATTGAGCTCGACAGCTCCAACAAAAGCTCAAAATGGTCAATTAATGTCTTCGACGCCAAAGAAACCGCATCCCTCACCTCAACACTTCCGTCTGTCCAAAGCTCAAGAATCAACTTGTCATAATCTGTCACCTGACCAACCCTGGTATTCTCAACAAAATAATTAACTTTACAAACCGGCGTAAAAATACTGTCGATAACAATACTACCAAGATCATACTGCATATCCTGTTTATTCTTTTCACCTGGGGAATACCCCTTGCCTTCCCCGATCATTAGCTCCATCGATAGCGATGCATTTTCAGAAAGGGTTGCAATATGCAGGCCAGAATTCAAAACATCAATTTCCGGATCATACTTTATATCACCAGCAGTTACGTTACACTTGCCATGCGCCTCCAAAAAAAGCTTTCTGGGCGCACCTCCATAAAGCTTAAAACGCATGTTCTTAACATTCAATATTATCTCTGACACATCTTCTTTAACACCCTGTATCGTTGAAAACTCATGCGGCACGCCTTCAATTTTAATGGCCGTAACCGCAGCCCCACGCAACGAAGACAACAAAACACGCCGGAGACTATTTCCCAATGTGTAACCAAAACCACGATCCAAAGGCGCAATAATAACCTTTCCATAGCTACCATCTTCACTTACATCGCACACTTCAACGTTTGTTTTATCTATATCTATCAACGGATACCCTCCCTTTAGATTGCATACACAAACAATCACCGATCAGGCAAAAGCCAAAAGAATCTTACAAGGGAACTGTCGAAAAACACCGCTGTTTAACAAAACCCCCAACAAAGATTCTCCTGCACAAAAAATTGCCACAATGCTCGAACTTCCAGCGATCGTGTGTGCCAGGGAAACATCCACACCTGAACACTTCCCAACCAGAAATTGGCAGACAAAACAAACTATTTAGAATAAAGCTCCACAATAAACTGCTCAGTAACCTCCAAATCAATATCTTCACGGTTTGGCAACGCCAGTATTGTTGCCTTTTTATTTTCCACAGAGATCCATGTTGGCACCGTCACCATGCGCTTTCCATCCAACAGAACCTTCATCTTCGCGTTGCTAGCACTTTTGGGTTTAACCTCAACCACATCACCTGGCTTCACCAACATAGATGGTCTGTCAGCTTTTTGGCCATTCACTGTAAAATGCCGATGGACCACAAGCTGCTTCGCCTCTTTTCGTGATGAAGCGAACCCAGAACGAAAAACAATGTTATCTAATCGGCTCTCCAGAAGCCGCAAAAGATTTTCACCAATTACGCCCTGCTTCCTCCCAGCCATCTCGAAATATTTAGCAAATTGCTTCTCCAAAACACCATAAAAGCGCTTCGTTTTCTGCTTCTCGCGCAGCTGCAAGCCATATTCAGACTGTTTTTTGCGCCTCTTGCTTTGCTGCCCAGGCAAACTGTTCCGGCGGTTAATTGCACATTTTGGGGAATAGCACCTATCACCTTTCAGAAACAACTTTTGAGCTTCTCTTCTGCAACGCTTACAAACCGCTCCAATGTACCTGCCCATTATTAATTAATCACCTCCATTAAACACGCCTTCTTTTTGGTGGCCGGCACCCGTTATGAGGAATTGGTGTAACATCTTTGATCACGCTTATCTCTAAACCTGCCGCCTGCAACGCACGAATCGCCGCTTCTCGCCCAGATCCAGCGCCTTTCACAAGCACATCAACAACCTTCAAGCCGCATTCCATTGCCCTTTTTGCCGCAGCCTCCGCTGCCATCTGCGCCGCAAAAGGTGTCGACTTGCGTGCCCCTTTAAAGCCCAAAGCACCAGCGCTGGCCCAGGATATCACATTTCCCAAAACATCAGTAAGGCTAACAATTGTATTATTAAATGTCGATTGTATATGTGCTGTTCCGCGATCAACATTTCGCCTTTTGGCGGTTTTTTTTGCTCGCAGGTTCTTTTTAGCCATAGCTTTTGCCACAAAAACACCTCCTCACAATTACCTTTACTTCTTCTTGTTCGCCACAGTCTTTCTTGGCCCCTTGGCTGTTCTGGCATTTGTTCGTGTCCGTTGGCCACGCACCGGCAAGGAGTGCCTATGCCGCAAACCGCGATAACAACCAATCTCCAGCAACCGCTTGATATTCAAAGAAACTGTCCTGCGGAGGTCACCTTCAACAGTCAAGTTCTTGCTAATATACTCTCTTATTTTTCCAAGGTCAGCCTCACCAACATCCTTAACACGCGTATCCGGGTTAACACCTGTCTTCAATAAAATAACATTTGATAAGGATCTGCCAATTCCATAAACATAAGTTAAACCTATTTCAATCCTCTTTGTGTTAGGCAGATCAACACCAGCTACCCTAGCCATTCAAAACACCTCCTCTTACCCCTGCCGCTGCTTGTGTTTGGGGTTTTCACAAATCACCATTACCCGACCCTTGCGTTTTATAATCTTACATTTGACACATATTGGTTTTACAGAAGGTCGCACTTTCATAAAGATCCTCCTCCTCCTATTTCGATCGCCAAGTTATCCGCCCCCTGGTAAGATCATAAGGAGACAGTTCCAAAACCACCTTGTCCCCCGTTAGAATCCTAATATAATTCATGCGTAACTTCCCAGAGATATGCGCCAAAACCTTATGACCGTTTTCAAGTTCCACAACAAATTGCGCATTAGGTAATGTCTCAAGAACTTTCCCCTCAACCTCAATAACGTCTTGCTTAGACAAACATAACCCCTCCCAAATCAAACCACGCACACCACATTAAGCTTCACAGATCTTTTCCCCATAAAGGCCACGAAGCGCCACCCACAATCTTCTATTCCCCAGCAAACAATCAACATCCAAAACCGTCTTCGTCACGCAAACGTGCTTCAACTTTTTTCTCTTTGGCGACTCCAACTTTCGCAACTTCCCATCTGCCAAAAAACAAAACTCACCATCAAACTGAACAACAACGAAGAAACCACCTTTATCACGCCCAGCAAGCGATTTAACAACCCTACCTTTTTCCATCATTGCTCTCCGTTAGTATCTGCGGTCCTCCTTCTGTGACAAGCACAGTATGCTCAAAATGCGCGGAACAGCTACCATCGCGGGTCACCACAGTCCAACCATCACCGCGCACCTTCACATAAGCGCGGCCGCGAACCACCATGGGCTCTATTGCCAAGGTCATGCCGCTAACAAGAACCTCACCACTGCCAGCTTCGCCAAAATTAGGCACCGCCGGCTCTTCGTGCAGATTCCTTCCAACCCCATGGCCAACAAAATCACGCACAATCGAAAAACCATTTACTTCCACATGCTTTTGTATCGCAGACGAAATATCTCCAATCGTTGCCCCAACAACAGCCGCATTCACACCAAAACCAAGACTTTCTTGCGTAACGGCCACCAAACGCTCATTCTCTTGGCTAACTTCACCCACCATAAATGTTGCCGCATTGTCGCTGTGAAACCCTTTAAAAAACGCTCCAACATCAACACTAACGATGTCGCCATCCTGAACCGTCCTTTTGGCAGACGGGATCCCATGAATAACCTCTTCATTAATCGAAATACACGCACTTGCAGGGAACCCACCATAATTAAGGAAGGAGGGCACAGCGCCATAATCCGTTATACAATCGTAAATTATCTTGTCAAGGTACGCTGTGGTCATGCCGGACTCAACACTTTCCCCAGCAACTCGCAAAGCCCGGGCCCCAATAACACAAGCCTCTCTCATGATCTCTAATTCTTCTGCCGTTTTAACAATAATCACGCTATAAACACCCCAGAACATCAAAGATCGCCGCCGCAACCTGACTTATAGGCTGATTGCCATCCACCCGGCGCAACACACCTTTTCGCTCGTAATAGGTTGTCAAAAGTTCCGTTTTCTCGCGGTAAACGTTCAGCCGCCCCATCACCACCTCTTCGGTGTCATCTTCCCGTCTCACCAACGCCCCATCACACCGGCTACAAATTGAATGTTCCCCAACGTTATAAACCGCACCGCAAGTACAGCAGATCCTTCTACTTAAAATCCGAGCAACCACAAGTTCCGGTGAAGCATCCAAATAAATAACCACATCCACAGCAACCCCATGGCTTGCAAGCATCTCTGCTTGCTCCAAAGTGCGAGGCACACCGTCCAAAACGTACCCATTCTGATACTCGCTTTTCTTTAACTCTGCCAGCACCAAATCGAACACAAAAGAATCAGAAATCAGCTGCCCGCTGTTCATATCGGCCTTTAACCGCAAATTACCAACATCCTCTTGCTGCCTTTTCCTAAGAAGGTCACCAGTCGAAATCACACCCAAGCCAAACCGATCCGCCAACAAGCGGCTCTGAGAGCCCTTCCCCGCCCCAGGAACACCCAGCAAAACCACACCTTTAAACCCAAACGCGCTATTCATTAATCACTCCAAAAAACCTTTATATTGTTTCATCATTGTCATCGACTCAATCTGCTTCATTGTGTCAAGAGCAACACCAATAACTATAAGCGTAGTCGTTCCTCCAAGGGCAATATTAACATTCAACAAAACACCAATTACCATTGGCAAAATTGCAATAAAGCCGAGAAAAAGAGCGCCAACAAGATTTATTTTAGACATGACTTTAGTCAAAAACTCGGCAGTTTGCGCACCAGGCCGTATTCCCGGGATGGTGCCGTTATTTTTTCTTAAATTATTTGCTATTTCGATCGGATTGTATTGCATGGAAACATAAAAATAATTAAAACCAATGATTAAAAAGAAATAAAGAACAGAATAAATCACCGTTCCGTGCTCCAGCAAACCCAATACTTTTCCGAGCCACATCTTCTCTTCCACATCAAAAAATGCTTTTATTAAGCTAAAAAAAGCCAAGAATGAAGACGCAAAAATAATTGGCATAACACCAGCTATATTAACCTTTATTGGAATATGTGAATTCTGGCCGCCATACATCCGCCTCCCAACCAACCTTTGCGCATACTGAATGGGTATTCGACGCTCGGCAATGGTCATAAATACGGTGAAAGCGGTAATCAAAACAAACAAAAAGATCAAAACAACACCCAAACACGCCTGCGACATGCCGGCCGTAAGCATAGAATAAACCTTCCCCACAGCAGACGGCGCACGTGACAAAATCCCAGCAAAAAGAACAACAGAAACCCCGTTCCCAATGCCTTTTTCGTTAATCCGCTCCCCCAGCCACATCACCAGCGCGCTTCCAGCAGTAAACACGGCAACAATAACACACGCCGCAAAGAACCCAGAAATACCACCACGATAAGCCAACACCTGCTCATGAAACATCATATTGCCACCGCGAAGCAAGAACCAAAAGGTAATCGCCTGCACAAGCCCCAGAACAACCGTAAAATACCTGGTCGCCTTGCTTAATTTTTTCTGACCTTCTATCCCTTCGCGCGCCAAGCGTTCAAGCGCAGGAAGCCCAAAAGTTAGCAGCTGGATAACAATCGACGCGGTTATATACGGAGAAATTGACATAGAAAAGATCGTAACTCGAGAAAAAGCACCACCGGTAAACGCATCGATATAGCTAAAAAAATTATTATGATTTAGCGTTACCCTCTTTACAACATCGAACTGCAAAAATGGCACAGGGATTGTTGAACCTATCCTAAATATCAAAATTATCAAAATAGTATACAACAATTTCTTCCGCAAATCCGGCACCTTAAACATGTTCCGCAAAACGGCAAACATCACACCACCTCAATTCTGCCGCCAGCTGCCTCAATCTTTTGCACGGCAGAACGAGAAAACGCAGCAACCCGAACCTGTAGCTTTTTACTGATCTCGCCGGTCCCCAGAATTTTAATCCCAGACAGTGTTTTTTTAAGTAACCCAACCTCTAAAATCTTTTGCTTATCAATAGTATCGCCATCATTAAAACGTTCCTCAAGATCAGCAACATTTAAGACGGCATATTTGCGAGAAAAGACATTCGTGAACCCTCTTTTCGGCAACCTCCTGTAAAGAGGCATCTGCCCACCTTCAAAGCCCGGACGAACCCCGCCACCAGTTCTTGCATTCTGTCCTTTGTGTCCTTTGCCAGCCGTTTTGCCATTCCCAGAAGCAGCCCCCCTGCCCTTTCTTTTTGCTTGCCGGCGAGAACCAGCCGCCGGCGAAAACTCATGCAAGTTCATCTGGCCATCTCCCTCCTTTTCATCAGTGTTTGCATCCACGCAATCTTCGCAAGCTTCCCCTGCAACGCAGCACTATCGCTATGGATCGCTTCTTTCCCAATCCGACGCAATCCCAAAGAATGCGCTGCCGCAATATAGCTTTCTTTTCGCCCAATCAAGCTCTTCACCAATCGCCCAAGGGCTCCGAGACCAGGGTAACTCCCAGCAATTAAGCCTTGCATATGGCAATCAGGTACGCAATCTTCGCAAGCTTCCCCTGCAACGCAGCACTATCGCTATGGGTCGCTTCTTTCCCAATCCGACGCAATCCCAAAGAATGCACTGCAGCAATATGGCTTTTTTTGCGTCCAATCAAGCTCTTCACCAATCGGATCCGGACCTGTGCTGGCTCGGCTACATTTCTTTTCTGTGGCATAGTATCATCCCTCACTTCGAGCGCCGCAATTCAAACACTTCTTCACGATTGCGCAAGGCACGAAAACCCAAAAAGATCGCCCGAACAACATTATTTGGATTATTCGTTCGAATCGATTTCGTCCTAATATCCTTTATACCTCCAACCTCCATAACCGCCCGCGCCGGACCGCCAGCAACCACGCCCGTCCCCTCTCTCGCCGGCTTCATAATGACCTTGGCAGCACCAAACATGCCAATAATCTCATGCGGAATCGTTCCGCCGCACAAAGACACGCGAATCAAATTCTTTTTAGCGTCTTGTATTGCCTTTCTAACCGCTTCAGGCACTTCAGCGGCTTTGCCCGTGCCAAAGCCAACAACACCAGCGCCATCTCCTACCACAACAAGGGCAGCAAACTTAAAGATCCTACCGCCCTTAACCGTTTTCGCAACGCGGTTCACAGAAACAACCTTTTCTTTCAATGATTTCATATCAACTGTTTCCAAATCCAGCTCTATCAAAAAACGCGCACCTCCGCCTTCCATACTTCACAGCTTATATCTTACACCGATCAGCCAACCACATAAAAAATTCACCAACAAATGGAACAACATCGTCTCCCAACACGCTAACCTTGTTGGATTGCGCACCCCTAGCGCCAACTCCTCACACAATGGCTCACTCAAAAGACATAAACCAACAGAACCATCTACCCACCAGTTAAAACACCAGCCCACCTGCACGCGCGCCATCTGCCAATTCTTGGACACGCCCATGATACTTATAGCCCCCCCGATCAAAAACCACTTTAGAAATGCCAGCCGCGCGCGCCTTTGCAGCAATCACCAAACCCACCGAATGCGCCGCTTTTTTGTTGCCGCCAAACCCACTAAAATCTTTCTCTTGTGTGGACGCACTAACACACGTAACACCAGCAACATCATCAATAAGCTGCGCATAAATATGTCTGGCAGAGCGAAACACGCAGAGCCGCGGCCGCTCTTTTGTCCCAGAAATTCTCTTGCGCACAACGAAGTGCCTTTTCTGTCGTGCAGCAATAGTTTTCAACACAATCCAACACCCCTTTATTTTTTACCCTGGCCAGCCTTCCCGGCCTTACGCCGGATCACCTCGCCAACATATTTAATTCCCTTCCCCTTGTATGGTTCTGGCGGCCGCTTGCATCTCACATCTGCGGCAAATTGCCCAACCTTCTGCTTGTCAATTCCATAAACGATGATCTTGTTCTGATTGGGCACCTCGACTGTGATCCCATCCACCTCCGGCATCGTGACCTGGTGCGAATAACCCAAAATCATAACCAAATTCTTACCTTGTTTGCTGGCACGGTACCCAACGCCATTAACTTCAAGTTCTTTTGAGAACCCCTTAGTAACACCCTCGACCATATTTGCAATATAAGTCCTCGTAAGGCCATGCAAACTCTTATGTTTTTTTTGATCAGACGGGCGCTTCACCACAACCACATTATCAACAAGCTCAACCTGCATGTCGGCAACAAAATCCCAACTCAGGCTCCCTTTAGGCCCCTCAACAAAAACCGAACAGCCACGAATTGCAACCGCAACACCCTCCGGAACTGGAATCGGCAAATTTCCGATACGTGACACAAAAAATCCTCCCTACCAAACAAACGCGAGAACTTCCCCACCAACATTATTCTTGCGTGCATCTTTATCTGTCATAACGCCTTTTGACGTGGAAACAATAGCAATCCCCAACCCTCGCAAAACCCGCGGCAGATCCTCACAACTGGAATAAATCCTACGTCCCAACTTTGAGATCCTGCGCAAACCAACAATAACCGGGTTGCTACTGGCATTATATTTTAAAGTTATCTTAAGAACCCCCTGTTTATTATCTTCCGCACATTCATAATTTCTTATGTAACCTTCATCCATCAAAATCTTAGCAATCGCTTTTTTTATCTTTGATGACGGAATTTCCACCACGTTGTGCTTCGCAGAGTTAGCATTCCTAATTCTGGTTAACATATCAGCAATCGCGTCCGTTATCTGCATTGGTCTGCCTCCTTTGATTAGACCCTCCCAAGATCGCCCTCTTTTTGTCTGTTAAAAACCAATTTTCACTCCAAACCACTAGCTTCTCTACCAACTAGCTTTCCGAAGCCCGGGTATGCAACCCTTATACGCCAATTCACGGAAGCAAATGCGACAAATTCCAAACTTCCGAAGAATGGCATGAGGCCGCCCACAAATCTGGCAACGCGTGTATTGACGGGTTGAAAACTTGGCTGGTCTTTTCTGTTTTGCAATCATCGATTTCTTGGCCACCACATATCCTCCTCTAACGCACCTTAGCAAACGGAGCCCCCATCAAAGAAAGGAGTTCTCGTGCTTCTTCGTCGGTTTTTGCTGTTGTCACAAAGCAAATATCCATTCCACGGATCTTATCAATTTTCTCATAATCTACTTCCGGGAAGATGGTCTGCTCTTTAATCCCCATATTGTAATTACCTCTGCCATCAAACGAATCCGGACTAATACCACGGAAATCACGAACCCGCGGCAAAGCAACATTAAAAAGTTTAATAACAAACTCATACATTTTGTCCCGTCGCAGAGTCACCTTCGCACCAATCTTCATCCCCACACGCAACTTAAAATTGGCAACAGACTTTCGTGCTCTGCAAACAACAGATTTTTGCCCTGTTATCTGAGAAAGATCGACATTGATAGCGTCAATCATTTTTTGATTGTCTTTGGCCTCACCACTGGAAACATTAATAACAACCTTTTCCAACTTGGGCACCTGCATAACATTACCATACCCGAACTTCTCCATAAGCACGGGTACAATTTCACTCGCATATTGCTCTTTTAATCTGCTGGCCATCTTCTGTTCGCCTCCTCAGAAAGTTCCTCCGCAATCTTTATGTTTGCAAGCTCTTTGCTTTTTGCCATCCGCCAAAACCACAAACCCAACGCGGGTCGGCCTTTCGCATTTAGGGCAAACAGGCATAACTTTACAGACATACATCGGCGCCTCCACTTTCGCAATGCCCCCCTGCTCTCCTTGCCGGCGAGGCTTAATTGCTTTGGTGGCGATGTTGCATCCGGCGACAATAACCTTCTTTTCCTTACGGCTAATCACTGCAACCTGCCCGCGCTTGCCCTTTTCTTTCCCCGACACGATGGCAACAAGATCGCCTTTCTTAACACGCGCTTTGCTCATCTGCGCAACACCCTCCGCCCATATTCATATTCCATCAATAGACTCGTCCGAACCAGTACCGCCCAACGTGTACCTTTTCACAGCACTTCCGGTGCCAAGCTTAAAATCTTCATAAAATCTTTTTTGTCCCGCAATTCTCTTGCAATTGGCCCAAAAACACGCGTCCCTCTTGGCGTTTTGTCCTCTTTTTTTATAATAACCACTGCATTTTCATCAAACCGAATACAGCCACCACTGGCACGCCGAATGGTCCGCCTGGTTCTAACAACAACCCCATAAACGACATCTCCCTTAGCAACCATGCCATCGGGAACAGCTTTTTTAACAGAACAAACAATAACATCACCCACATGGGCATATCTGCGACGCGTTCCCCCAAGCACTTTAATGCACATAACCTCTTTCGCGCCGGTATTATCAGCAACACGCAAGCGACTCTGCATCTGAATCATTGGGTAATCTCCCCTCTAAGAACTGTTTACAACCACAAAGAATCGTCGGTCAAAAACACACGGCATTACCAGAGAAGCACCCCGTGCAAAACACCGCCACCTCTGCTAATGTTATATTTCATTTCGCTTTCTCTAAAATCGTAACAAGCCGCCATCTTTTATCCCTTGAATATGGACGAGTTTCCATGATTGAAACACGATCTCCAACGGCGCATTCATTCTTTTCATCATGCACCTTAAACCTAATCGTACGTTTAACAATTTTTTTGTAAAGGGGATCTTTAACTCTATCCTCCACAGCAACAATGACTGTCTTCTCCATCTTGTCACTCACAACCTTGCCTACTCTGGCTTTTCTGAGATTCCTTTCAGTCATAGTCAGGCTTTCTCCTCCCCTTGTTGGTCCATCTTTTGAGTAATTATTGTTTTTATCCTTGCAATATCCTTCTTTATCAACTTAATGCGCATAGGGTTTTCAAGTTGCTTTATAACATGCTGGAAGCGCAGGTTAAACAACTCCACTTTAAACTCTGCGAGCTTGACATTAAGCTGATCCATTGTCTGCTCCCGCCAATCTTTAGCTTTCACCCACCGCGCCCCCTTCCAAATCTGCTTTTCTCACAAACTTGCATTTAACAGGAAGCTTATGGCTAGCAAGCCGCATTGCCTCACGGGCATTCTCTTCCAGCACACCGTTCATCTCAAACATAACCCGACCTGGCCGCACAACTGCAACCCAATATTCCGGATTGCCTTTTCCGGACCCCATTCTAACCCCGGCAGGCTTTTTTGTTGCGGATTTATCTGGGAAGATTTTGATCCAAACCTGCCCACCACGCTTAATATAACGCGTCATAGCGATACGCGCTGCCTCTATTTGCGCAGAAGTTATCCATGCCGCTTCTAAGCTTTGAAGTCCAAAGTCACCGTAAGTCACCTTGTTACCTCGCCTCGCAACACCTTTCCTGCGCCCACGATGAAGCTTTCTATATTTCGGTCTCTTCGGCAGAAGCATCAGCTACGTCCCCCTTCGCGCACCACTCTCCCACTAGAGCCGCCCAAAATATCACCCTTATAAATCCAAACCTTAACACCAATTTTACCATAGGTGGTGTTAGCCTCGGCGAATCCATAATCAATATTTGCTCGAAGTGTTTGCAGCGGAATCGTACCATCGTGGTATTGCTCCGTTCGAGCGATCTCTGCGCCGCCCAACCTTCCGGCCACCATAACCTTGATGCCTTGAACCCCAGCATTCATTGCGCGCTGAATAGATTGCTTCATTGCGCGCCGGAAAGATATGCGTTTTTCCAACTGCAACGCCACATTTTCGGCAACCAACTGGGCATTTGCGTCAATCCCTTTAACTTCCACAGCTGTAAGAAAGAGCCGACGATTCTCTTCCTTGCCAACAAGCTGTACGCAAGCCAAACGCATCCGTTCAATGTTTTTGCCGCCTTCGCCAATCACACGGCCAGGCCTGGCGCAATAAACAGTGATGCGAATGGTACTTGCATCCCGTTTTATCTCTATTGCTGGAACTCCAGCCTCCCGGAGCGCTTTCTTCAAAAACGCACGAAGCTTATAATCTTCAATCAAGTTCTTGCTAAAGGTCTTCTTATCTGCAAACCACATGGAGAGCCAACCTTTGTTAACACCAACTCTCAGCCCATATGGATTAACCTTTTGCCCCATCTTTTTTCGCCTCCATTCTTTCCGGGTTTAGCTTCTCTCTTTCAGAACCATTGTAACATGCGAAGTTCTTTTCAATATCCTCGTAGACCTCCCGCGTGACAACGGCCGCATCCGCTTCAAAGTCGGCCCCGGACAAACAAAACACTCAGCAACAAACAAATCCTCAACATTCATATCATGATTATTCTTTGCATTAGCTATCGCAGATTGCAAAAGCTTAAGTAGCGGTTCACAAGCGGATTTTTGCGTGTGCTTCAAAATTGCCCCAGCGGAATCGATCGGCTTGTTTCTAATTTGATCTAAAACAATCTGAACCTTCCTTGGCCCGATCCTAAGATATTTCAGATAAGCTCTTGCTTCCATAAAAGCCGTTTCTCCTTTCAAAACCAAGCGCGATCAGATCAAAACTCATTTCCCAGTGTTAGACTTCCTGGAACCAGAATGCCCACGAAACATCCGCGTGGCAACAAATTCGCCCAATTTGTGCCCAACCATATCCTCTGTAACATACACCGGCACATGCTTACGCCCGTTATGCACAGCAAAGGTATGCCCCACAAAATCCGGGAAAATGGTCGATGCTCGGCTCCAGGTTTTCTGAATCTTCTTCTCTCCATTTTTGTTCATATCTTGAACTTTTTTTAAAAGCTTCGCATGAACAAATGGCCCCTTCTTAATGCTACGGCTCACCGACTAATCCCCTCCTCATTTGGCATTACGACGCTTAACGATAAATTTATCTGTTTTATGATGCTTGTTCCTCGTCTTGTGCCCAAGAGTTGGCTTGCCCCAAGGTGAAAGAGGTCCCGGCCTTCCGATTGGCGCCTTACCCTCGCCGCCACCATGCGGGTGATCGCAAGGGTTCATGGCGGAGCCACGCACAGTGGGCCGCCAACCCATATGCCGTTTCCGGCCAGCCTTGCCAATGCTAACATTTTCGTGATCCAGGTTGCCCACCTGTCCAATCGTTGCCTTGCATTCAATTCTAACCCGACGCACCTCACCAGAAGGCAAGCGAATTAAAGCATAATCGCCTTCTTTTGCCATAAGCTGCGCCATCACACCGGCAGACCGCGCAAATTGGGCGCCTTTCCCTGGGTGCAATTCCACATTATGAAGAAAAGTTCCCGTTGGGATCGCGGCCAACCGCAAAGAATTCCCAATTTTGATATCCGCTGCCTCACCAGATTCCAAAACATCTCCAACTTTAAGACCAACTGGCGCAATAATATATCGCTTTTCGCCATCAGCATACTGCAACAATGCAATAAAAGCTGTTCTGTTTGGATCATATTCCAGCGAGACAACAGTCGCATTTACCTCAACTTTATCCCTTTTAAAATCAACTATTCTATATTTAACCCTGTGCCCACCGCCACGATGCCGAACCGTAATTCGTCCGTAGCTATTCCGTCCGGACTTTTTATTTAACTTGCAAAGCAATTTTTTCTCTGGGCCTTTTTTAGAAAGCTCAGAATAGTCAACAACCGTCATATGCCGTCTTGACGCCGTAACTGGCTTATACTTCCTTATTGCCAAACTACCCACACTCCCTTAAACAGCGGCTTCTCTCGCATTACCTCGGCGTAGATCAAGACAAGCTCTCAAAAAATTCAATCCCCTTAGAGTCAGCGGTAAGTGTTACTATCGCCTTCTTCCAATCGGATCGAAAGCCAACGTGCCGCCCCACCCTTTTTTGGCGACCACGCACATTCATGGTGCGAACTGTTTTAACCTTAACACCAAAAATCTCCGCAACAGCGCGAGAGATCTCTATCTTGTTTGCGTCTCGTGCAACTTCAAAGGTATATTTCTTTTCCTGCAAACGTTTGATGCTATCTTCTGTAATTATAGGCTTAACTATCACATCATAAACGTCCGACATCTAAGCATATACCTCCTCTATTTTGCAAATCGCATCCTTCAAAACAACCAACTTGTCTGCATTCACAATATCATAAACATTCAACGTGTTTATATAAGCAACCTTAACCCCTGTTATGTTCCCGGCGCTCTTCGCCGTGATACGGTCTGTTTCGGCGAGCACAAGCAACACTTTTTTCTTGGCATTCAACGCAGAAAGAACCACTGCAACTTCTTTTGTGCGATACGCCGTTAACCTCAGATCATCTAGCACAACCAATTCCGAATCCAAAATTTTTCGTGAAAACGCCGACTTCATCGCCAGCCTTTTCACTTTCTTTGTCAGCGAAAAGCGATAACTCCGAGGCGTCGGGCCCAAAGCAACGCCACCATGCCGCCAATGTGGCGCACGTATCGAGCCTTGTCGCGCATGCCCTGTTCCTTTCTGCCTCCATGGTTTTCTGCCGCCACCACGAACCTCGCCACGAGTTTTTGTGGACTGCGTCCCCTGGCGCTGATTCGCCAAGAAATTCACAATGGCCATATGCAAAACACTCGCATTGGGCTGGATCCCAAAAATCGATTCCATCAAGGTGATTTTGCCAACCGCTTTCCCTGTTCTATCAAAAACATCAATTTCCGGCACAAAAGTCACCTCTTTCAATCTCTAGCTCTAATCTTTTTACTGCTGGTCACAGAAACCAGCCCCCCCCGAGGACCCGGCACCGCGCCTTTCACAACAAGCACATTGTGCTCTGGTACAATGGCAATAACAATCAAGTTCTGTACCGTCACCTTTTCAGCACCAAGGTGACCAGCCATCTTTTTCCCCTTCATGACCTTTGAGGGAGTACCCCCAGCTCCAAGCGAGCCACCATGCCGGTGTACCGGCCCTGTTCCATGGGTTTCTTTCAACCGGTGAGAATTCCATCTCTTTATAGGGCCTGCATAACCCTTACCTTTGCTAACGCCAGTAACATCAACGTGATCACCAGCAGCAAAACTGTCCACATTTATAGTGCCGCCCACATTAAACTGCCCACAATCCTCCGGCCTGAACTCTTTCAAAAAACGCTTTCCATCAATACCTAGCTTTGCAAAAACTCCCCTTTTAGGTTTTGAAAGCTTTTCAAGCGCAACATCAACAAATCCGATCTGAACAGAATCATAACCTTCTTTATCAAGCGTCTTTCTTTGGGTTACAATACAAGGCCCCACCGCCAAAACGGTAACAGGGACCACAGCGCCACTCTCTGAAAAAACTTGTGTCATGCCTATTTTCTTACCCAAAATGAACTTTCTCACACATGCCCCTCCTGGTTATTGGTTGAGCCAAACACCTCAACATTTACCATAGTGGTGAAAACCGCGCTCACATCTGCACTTCAATTTCTACTCCTGTGGGCAGCTCCAGGGCCACCAACGCCTTCACCGCTTCATCGGTTATGTTAAAAACATTAATAAATCTTTTATGAGTCCGAAGCTCAAACTGCTCTCTGCTATCCTTATATTTGTGAACCGCCCGCAGAATCGTTATAATCTCTTTTTTTGTTGGCAGGGGAATCGGCCCCGCGATCGACGCACCAAAACGATTCGCCACTTCAACAATTTTCTCGGCTGCCAAATCCACAAGAAGGTGGTCATAACCCCTTAATTTCAACCTCATCTTTTTGTCCCCAGCCACTAACAAACCTCCTCATTTTGGCAACAATCACACTACCAGCCCGCGTGTTTTCTAAAAATAGAACCCGCTTACGCATTTGTACTTTTTAGACACGCCCATTCATTCTACAACAGTTTTTTAAAAAAATCAACACCCAAAACCACCTCTTTTTAAAATTTATTTCATCTGGTTGCTTCCGCTTTTTCACATTGCCGTTTTACAATAGCACTGGCGTATGATATAATTACTGTAATAAACGATCCCAAATGATAGCGCTCATCTTTTTCTCATAACAACATTGCATTTCGCGATTGCACATCTCGCTGGCCAACTGCCCACACTGGCTATGAGTGGATGCGATGAAGCCGTTTTTTGTGGATTACCAAACAACACTAGAAATCATTGATCATCGCTACCAATGGCAAAGCAACTGCAGATTATGCGGATCAAATTGCCACATTAAGTTGTGGCAAAATTACTAGTGGTGAACAAAGAGGCAATCCCCAGGCACCAGCAATCGATGGCGGCCTACGCCAACAGCCGGGCTTGCAAAAAAAACATCGTATACGGGCAGGCGTCCGCGCAACGCACGAGACAAAAAGGACCGGTTTGAGTATCGTTTGGCGGCCAGCAAATTGGATTCGCCTTTAACTGTGGATCACCATCAACAGCCACTAACGAGGTCATAAATGGCAAAAAAACAGCCAGGTCATCACGAAGGACTGGGATACAAACAAGCGCCAGCGAAGTCAAAAAACCGCTGCCGCATAAAAAGCAAAACGGGGGATATTAAAAATGAAAAGAAAGTCAAACATATTTTTTGCCGTGTTCCTTTTTGTGTTGTTTTTGATTCCGCGAGTTAGCGCAGAACCCGGCGAAGAAACAAACCCGACAACTGCGCAGTTGGACGCCTTAAAATTTACTGTGACTGCCACTGCGGGAGGGCAAAACGTCAGCATCTCAGAAGACGAAACAGGCAAAACAATTCTGAAGTTGGCGCCACAAAAAAGAGCAGAGCTAGCGTTGCCCGCTACAAAGGGCATGAGCAGCCGCGTTTCGCCAGCAGAACGGAACGGGATCGCCTGTTACCTGGAAAAGAAACAGGACGGAAGCTACAGCATCCAAATCGAAAACAATAACGAACAAGTTGTGAAAAAAATAACCGCCACATTTACAGTAACATTAACTCTAAATGGGGAAACGCGACAGATGCCAATCGTCGTCATGCAGGACCCACCACAAAAAATCACGAGCGCCGCCATAGTGCCAACCGCGGACCGCCGCATCTCGGTTGACGGGAATGCCGCGGAATTAACACCCAAGGCGGCAGTGGCTCTAACAGGGCAAACAAACCGTAGCATTACGTTTGCGTTCTCCAACGGAATGGAGATGCACACGGCGTTTTACAGAAATGCACCTGGTAGCAGAAGATACGCAGCACTGCGAGTCGATCGCGAGAAAGTGGTTGCTGCCGTTCGCAACAACGAAAGTGCAAGTCCAAATAGCGTCATTTTCGTGCGTGTGGGGACACCCGGGGAAGAGACGGAAATTGATATTCCGGCGGTTCCCTGGTTCCAGGACGATCCGGTGCAGCAAAAGTCTTGGAAAGCGGCGGCGCAGCAACAAAAAAACGAAGAAGTAGCGCACGCAGCCAGCGGAGAAGCAACAGCAGGCGTGCCGGCTAGCGATGCTGCAAGCGGCGAAGCGCGCCGCCATTACGTATGCGTTGCCCTGCCCACAACAGAAACGAATGGTATCGCAAATTACGATAGGGCCCGCGCGTTGCCTGTTTCGTTTAACGGCGATAAAGTCCGACTTCAGGTGCCTGCAGGCAGAACACTAAATGGCGAGATAATCACTGTGTTGTTGATTGCGTCGGAAGAAGAGTAACGACAAAACGACGCACAAAAACACAACAACCGGCACACAAAAGAACGGGCAACGCCGTTGCAAAAAACAAAAAGCAGAGATGCTTTTTAATTCTGATCAAGAGATGTGCGGGGAAGCAACGTGTGACAGATTTGGCGGCTGCAGCGTGGCTTTCTCACGGCGGCGACGTTTCAACGAAGCGAGAAGCGGCACGGAGTAACCGCGCAAAGTGACGGAATCGGCATACAGACAACGGGAAGTGAAGGGCGGCGTTATCAAAAGCTTATCGCTCGGCTGGGCCCCTTCGCGGCTTGGTGCTTGTTTACAATCTCTCTGTTTTCATGCCGAGAAACTGCTCGGTTCAGCCGCACAAGACCATTTGCGCGGCACGCACCGAAGAGAATGAATGCGAAAAAATGCGAGCTATCCGTTGCGATGATGGGGCATACTTTGCGAAGGGTGATACAACTTGAAATTATATGCAATTGCAGATCTGCATCTGTCATTCAGCCTTCCCAAAAGGATGGATATTTTTTGTGGTTGGGAGGATTATGAGGCCACAATTGCCCAAAATTGGCAAAGAAAAATCACCAGCAATGACATAGTTGTCATCGCCGGTGATATTTCTTGGGGGATGAATTTTGAGGAAAGCGCAAAGGATTTTGAATTTATCAACGCTCTGCCCGGCCAAAAACTGATAATAAAAGGGAACCATGATTACTGGTGGAACAGCGCAAAAAAGACAAAAGAATTCTGGCACAAACAGAATCTATCAACCCTGCAACTTTTGCACAATAACGCATTTAAAATCGGCAACATTGCCATTTGCGGCACCCGTGGTTGGGGAGCAGAAACCACAACCAACCAAGACGCAGACAAAATACTGAATCGAGAAGCAATTCGGCTCGAAACATCGATCAGCAAAGGGATAGAAAAACAACCAAGAGAAGTGATCGTGTTTTTGCATTATCCGCCGCTGTCTACAGCAAAGGAACAAACTCCTATACTCGACATTCTCAGAAAATATAAAGGCATAGTCACACATTGTTTCTTCGGACACTTGCATGGTGCAGCTATACCGAATGCCTTCACCGGATTTTATGAAGGCATTCGTTTTCAACTCATCTCTGCAGATGCCATAAACTTCGACCCGCTGCTTATCACCAATCTAAATTAGTCTTAAATACAAAGCATCACCAAATGCACAAGCAATTCTAATCCGTTTTTATCGCTGCCAAGGCGCTAATCTTCATCGCGCGGTTTGCCGGCGCCAAGCCAGAAAGCAAACCAATAACAGTCCCAAACATAACACCACCGATAAAAAGGTATAAAGGAATAACAACAATATCCATACCCTCTTGCAAATCAAACATCTTGGCAAAATCATTAACACCTGTAAGAATTGCTGCTAACAACGGGTTATCACCATACTTTTCCAAAAACTCCCCGGATTGTACAAAACGAACAAGAAAAGAGATCAACTTGCCCAACCCATAGGAGCTAGCCGTCCCCAATATTCCACCAAGTAGACCAACAATACCTGCTTCCGCCAAAAACATAAGCCGAATATTGTTAAGCTGGCAGCCCAAAACCTTCATAACACCGATTTCTTTGGTTCTTTCGGAAATGGACATAAACATCATGTTAGCGATTCCCAAAGCGGAAACAATCAAAGTAATAACACCAAGAGCACCCAACATCCCACGCAACCCGGCCGATTGTTTTTGTCGCTCCCGAATATCTCCCAATTTACTTTCTGTCCGGTAGTTCAACTTGCTGTGAATTGTATCTACAACATTGGCAACACAATCCCAATCTTTCGCCACAACAAGAATATTGGAATATGCGAACTTTTTCTTTTTCCCCTCGCTTTGGTCTTGGCTTTGATTTTTCTTAATTTGCGCGCTCAAATATTTCATGGTTTCAATATCTACATATATATATTCTAATTTGCCGCGCAAATGCCAATCGTCTGCAATCGGGCTCAGGAGCTTCCAATCACGAGTAGATGGGTCAAACCCATTTTCAGTTACAAGTCCAGAGACCTCCAGCTTAAATTTCTGCCCTGGAAGCGCCTCATAAGAAAAATTGCCAGCTGACGCGTCGATCTCATCATCATCCTCATCGAAAGCGGTACCCTCACCTAGCTTGTCGTAGAGCTTATTCAGTTCTTTTTGACATTGCTTAATCCCAGCAGGAGTTAACAAGGTCAATTGTATTTTGTCCTTTTTCAGATCAACAAACGGCTTCGCATCCCCCTGCCCGTGAAGAGCATCCCAATAATCAACACACACGTCCTCATATTTTTTTGCCGTCAGGAAGTTGCGGAATTCAAACCCCCCTAGCGACCCCACAACAACCTTCAGCGTATTCCCTTGCTTGCCGGTATCCCACTTACCACCGGGCAGGAGTTTTAAACCCTGCTTTTCCACCGTCGTTGGATTCTTCAAATCCAATCCACAAAGCTGCACATAGGCGTTCGCGTAATCGCCACAAAAAAACAAACAATCCTGATAATAGCTTTCCTGAAGCATCGGACAAACGCAGTCAACCCCAACAATTGATGACAACTTTTTCACCAGATTATCATCAAAATCCAGATTTTCGTCGGCACTTACACGCCTATTATCTTGTCTTTGTCCTTTTTTTGCCTGTTTCGGCCGATATTCAGCACGCAGAACGCTAATTTTATTAATCTCCCCACCGCTCTTCAAAACATCTTCAATGTTCTTCGTCGTAGTATAACTGAAAGCCAAGGTGAGAACAATTGAGGCTGTTCCTAACATAATCCCGCTAACGGTCAAAAATGTGCGAAGTTTGCTGCGAAAAAGATTACCAAAACAAAAGGTGATTATGTCAGATATCCTCATCCTCATCAAGGCTCCTCTTTGCTTTCCTCTTTTTTACAACAACAACAACGGCTGTAACAATCACAACAATTGCAGCGGAACCAACAATAATAACTATTTTAGTTTTCCCCTTCTTCGGTTCTTCTGGCTCAGGCATCGGCATCCCGCCATCCATCATAGCGTCGCCCCCACCAAAATCCTCCTGCTCTGGAGGCATAATGGTAACAGAAACTTCTCTTGTAACCACATGTTCGTTTTCGTTCTCGTCGTAGTAGGTTAAAACAACGTCAGCTCGCCAATCTTTTGGGCCGGCGGGCAAAGGTGTCGGTGCAAAAACCGGCGGTGCCAAAACAGCTCCTGGGTCGTTTGGTTCCCCAGCCTCTGGCGCATCCGGCACTTGATCGCCAGCCAGAACTACCTGTTTTTGTGACACAGGTTCCTCGATTGTTGGAGTAATGGTAATCTCTTTTTCCCTTGGCTCTGCGCCAGGAACAATGTTAGGCAGATTCACAGGCTTGGGATCCTCTTTTGTGCCGCAACCAGCATGCGGTCGAACATCCACTCGGACGTTGAACATTTGCGGACCGCGTTCGCCCTCTTGCACAATTGTTTGGTTCCCAGCGCTGAAGGCAATGGATAAAGATTCGCCTGGCGGGATTTCTTTGCGATCTACCCGGGCGCTCAGCCGTGCTACTGCCGGCTTGGTATCTTGCGTCAGCGTCAGAGGCCACGTAAAATCCTGGGAGTACTCCTGGTTGGCGCTGGTTGAATGCAACACCAAGTTTACAGCAGCCGCCGTGGGCCCACTAAGCTTGCCACCAGCAGCAACGATTGGGATGTCAAAAGCGTACTCACCGCCCGGTGGAAGGGGTTGCAGGTGGATGGTTTTCCCTTGCGGATCTCTTGAAAAAAGCCGTGCGTCTTCCGTCTTAACCTCAAAGAATATGGAGTCAGCAGCGTATTTTTCACTGGTGTTTTTTAGCGTTAGTGGCAAGGGGAACGATTCGCCAGCACGCACCTCTGCCGGGTAGTCTCCCACAGTGACCACTAGCGGCGGCCTCGTTGGATGGGGCAATAAAAGGGAAATGGGGATGGTGAACTTTGCTTCGCCTTTTTGCTGCTCGCCTTTGGCATTGATAAATTCATACGAAGCGAACAATGCAACACCAACGGCATCCCGCTGTTCTTTGGCTGTAACAGCAGAGACTGAAAACGGATAGGTAAGGGTAGTACATCCGCTGGGCGGCAAAACGGGAACGTAGGCAGCACTGTTTACATCCACCACAAGCTGACCCGTTGGTTCTTCCGCCCGAACCAGCAGATTTTGTACCGGGCCCATTTCGGATTCATTTCCCACCTCGACGGTTACAAGACCTGTATCACCCGCGCCGTATTTGGGCTTGTTTGTTGTGACTTTGCGTAGAGTCAAAGTAGGATCCATGGCAGCCTGGCCTGTTGCTGTTGGCGTTTCCGGCTGGTGCTCTATGAAAATCGTGAATTCAAGTTCCGCTGTTTGCCTAGCGCCGTTCGCCCCTGGGTAGCTACAAACGACCTTCACCTTAACACCAGAGGTTGGTTCCGCCGCGCTTTTCCCTTCCGCTTTTGCAGCGCCGTAATACGTTAAGACACCTTTCACCAAGAAACGCAGCTGGTCCGTCGCTGTGCCCCCGGCACGAGTACCAGCCAAAACGTCAGTAACGGTTCCAACGACCTGCTCGCCCTGAACTTGGAAGGACACGTCTTTTTTGGCCGGTGCGTCCGCATTAAACATGCTGCCGTCAATTATGGTCGCCTCAAAAGCTTTCTCCTCACCCGGCTTCCAATTTGAAACGGCGGTAGGGGAATAAGCACTAAGAACAGGCGCCGCATCAGCCAATGTAAAGGTCCACAAACAACAGGTAACCACAGCAATAAATCCCAGGAAACAAGTCACGTTCTTTTTTAACTTCAACATTACAACACAAGAATCCTTTCTTTACCAAATCTACTTTCCCGCATGCACAACAGCAAATCCCGGGACCGCGCACAACACAACAATCATCGGCCTATCAACAAATCCAAAACAAACAAATCGCCACACCAACAATCCCACAACTTTTCTTGGTGCCAACACCCACAAGACCAAAGAAGGGTAGGCAGCGACTCGTTCACTGCCCCAAAGTCTCAAGCGAACTATTCCAGCGCAAAGCCGCACACCACCACCGAAAAGCAGCACTCACGCCAATCTGACAGCAACAAGCACGGCAAAAGCTTCTTTAACACAAACACAAATCATACCGCGGCCGCACTTCTACACAATCTAGCTCTTTTCTGCGATTGCCGGACGCGCAAACACATCGACGCAAGTGGCTGGCAGCAACAGCAGCAAAGACTCAAAAAAAACATAAACTCACTGTCAATGCAAGCAAAATATCAGAAGTTGACACAGCGCAAACAGCTTGGATTTCTGCGACACGGAACAAAGAAAAGCAACCTCTAGGTTCCCACCGGCGCTTCTGTATCGGCAGGCAGGTCAGCGGCATCTTCGTTGTCCATTTCCGCAATCAAGTGGCTTCTCAGCGCGTCATCACCCAAAGAATCATCTACAACGGCACCTTCTACATCCTCAGGCCCTGTTACTGCAATTACTGTCTCCGCCGATTCCATCTTCCGCTCATCACTCACAACGTTCCCATCATTTAATGTAATAACCCTATCCGCGTAGCTCGCAATTGTCCTATCATGAGTAACAATAATCAACGTCTGATTGTATTTCCTAGCAATTCGCAAAAGCAGCTCCATCACTTCTTTTGTGGTTGTGGAATCTAGATTGCCTGTTGGTTCATCTGCAAAAACAACTGCAGACCGCGCAACAAACGCACGTGCGATTCCAACCCGTTGCTGCTGCCCACCGCTCATCTGCTTTGGCATATGCTTCAATCGCCCAGCAAGCCCAACAGCTTTCAACATCGCCGTGGCCGCTTTGTTCCGCCGCCGACGACCAACTCCTTTAAACATCAATGGCAGAGCAACATTTTCCTCAGCAGTCAAATTCGGCAACAAATTATATGCTTGGAACACAAACCCAACATATCTCTGCCGTACGATAGCCAACTTCTTTTCGCTCATCTTCACTATATTATGCCCAGCAATATATACATTGCCTTTGCTCGGCTTCTCCAGGCCCGCCATCATATTCAACAGGGTTGATTTGCCAGAGCCAGACGTCCCCAAAATACAACAGATCTCGCCGCTGATTATTTCTAAATTAATGCTATTTAATGCCACAACCTTTTCAGAGCCCATCCTGTAAATTTTGCGGAGCCCCGCCACCTGAACCAAAATCTTCTTCTTTTTTATAAAACATCACCTTTATTTTCTTTCACCGAGCTCGTCAAATTCATAGTGCGGCAGACACATAACACATAAAGAAAAGAAAGGCCAAACAATTCACCTAAAGGGCCTCTTTTACCTTAGCTGCCTTGCCAATTCTGCCACGCAAGTAATAGAGCTTACACCTTCTGACTTTCCCTTTTCTTGTCACTTCAACATTCTCAACAAACGGCGAATGGATTGGAAAAACTCTCTCAACACCAACCCCATGAGCAATCTTCCGCACGGTGAATGTCTCTTCTATTTGGCCATGTTTTTTGGCAATAACCACCCCTTCAAAGACCTGAATCCTAACTCGTTCGCCCTCTTTTACTTTAACAGACACCCGAACAGTGTCCCCCACCGCAAACGTCGGCAGAGCCTCTTTCATGTACTTTTTCCTCACAACATCAATTAAATTCATAAGAATCACCTGCGCCTAAACACGCATCCCTTCTCAAATTGATTATTCCAAAATCATTATCTAAATCTCAGCAAAGTTCACCAATGGCAAAGAAAATAACTCCCAACTTTGCATATACAACAAGTTGCTAAAGTCCCGATGATTATTCTATCACACACTGGACTTCATTTTCAAGTCCCAAACAATTAATTATCAACTTTCTGCAACAGCAAAAAACGCATCTGCCTGCTTTTTAATTATGCACACATGGGAAGCAAACAACAATAACCCCATCGAAAAATCATAAAAATTTAAACATCAAAGCGTTAAAACTCAAGCACAGTCCACATTAATATCCAACTGCTGTTTTTTTTGCAAGCTTGGCACCATTATGATAAAATAGCGAGATATTAATTCGATAGCGAACCATCAAAAACCAGGCCAAAGATAGACTACGGATTGCCCCTCCAACGAGCAAGCCCAAATCACGGGTCACAACACATTTGGCGGCACTGCCAGTGCCTTGAATTGCCGGCACCATAACTCAGCAAGAGGCATTTCTGTAAAACTGGCCACTTGGTTGCCACAACAATGAGAAAGGGGACACGAAAATGAGGCTAAACGCCATCATGAACTTTCTGCGGAAGCAAAACGAAATAGATGCCGGCATAGTCCTTGGCGCAGTCAATCGATTTTACTTGTGCGGAGCAAAAACCAGCGACGGTATCCTGTTTTTCACCCGCACAGAAGCTTTCTTGTTGGTAGATTTCAGGTATTTTGCTCACTGCAAAACTGCTGTAACCAATTGCCAAGTTGTGCTCTTAAAAAACACAAAAAAACAATTAAACGACCTAATAATGGCCAACAATGCAGCGAAGATCGGCCTGGATATCTCTTGTGTCAGCATGCTGCAATATCAACAACTGCGCGCTCAGCTTGGCGACGGCAAGCTGCAGGACACAAGTGCGCTAGACAAGCAGATTAAGGCGCAAAGAGCAATCAAAAACGACCACGAAACGGCAAGCATAAAGGAGAGCCAAGCCATTGTGGATGCCAGTTTTGCTTATATCCAAACGCAGATAAAGCCAGGCATTTCCGAAATTGAATTGGCGCTCAAGTTAGAATTTTATCTGCGAGAACAAGGCGCAGAAGGAGTTGCTTTCAACCCCATTGTAACCTTTGGGCCAAACACAGCCCTCCCACACGGCGCACCAGGGAACCGGAGGCTGGAAACAGGGGATCTGGTGTTGCTTGATTTCGGTGCCATACGCAATGGCTATTGCTCCGACATGACCAGAACCGTGGCAGTCGCCAAACCTTCACACAAACAACAAGAGATCTACCGCCTTGTTCTGGAAGCACAAAAAAAGGCGATTGCTGCAATTCGTCCCGGTCAAATGTGTTGCGCAATAGACAAATTGGCACGAGATCACTTACAAGAAAACGGGTTTGGAGCGAACTTCGGGCACGGACTTGGACACAGCATTGGGCTGGTCCCACATGAGGAACCAGCATTAACGCCAACATG
>JAIRZL010000011.1 GCA_031267245.1 Oscillospiraceae bacterium | reverse complement strand
TGGCGTTTGCGGAAAAGAACGGGTATGTGAAAACCATTTTTAACCGCCGTATATACATTCCAGAATTGAAGATGAAGAGCAGCAATATGGTGTTTTTTGGCCGACGGGTGGCCTATAATGCCCCAATACAAGGCTCGGCAGCTGATATCATTAAGCTTGCAATGATCAATCTGAATTCGCGGTTAAGTGCAGAAAAACTCGCTTCCAAGATTATCCTGCAGGTTCACGATGAAATCATTGTGCATGCTCCCAAAGAAGAGCAGGAGCAAGTTGTTGCCATTTTGCGAAACGAAATGGAAACTGTTTTGAGCTTGGCAGTGCCGCTGCAAGTGGTTGTTGGTTGTGGTGCCAGCTGGTGTTCTGCTAAGATCTGAGCCATGTTGGGGGCGTTGGTGGATGTAGCCCAAAGAAGAGCAGGAGCAAGTTGTTGCCATTTTGCGAAACGAAAGTGAAACTGTTTTGAGTTTGGCAGTGCCGCTGCAAGTAGATGTTGGTTGTGGTGGGACCTGGTGCGGCGCTAAGATCTGAGCCATGTTGGGGCGCGTTGGTGGATGTAGCCCACACAAGAGTAAGAGCAAGTTGTTGCCATTTTGCGAAACGAAAGTGAAACTGTTTTGAGTTTGGCAGTGCCGCTGCAAGTGGATGTTGGTTGTGGTGGGACCTGGTGCGGCGCTAAGATCTGAGCCACATTGGGATTCATGTTTTGCTTTTTGCTTGTTGGGCAAGAACCGGTCAATTCTGTTGTTGTAACGGATGTGCCGCGTAGATGTTGCTTGTTAATGGTGTTTGCTCTTGCCTTTGTTTCCCAAAGTTTCGCATGGGATTGGCTAGATGTTCCTGCGCGAAGAAAGGCTTTCCCGGGGCACCAATCCGGCTACAATTCTTTTAAGAGAAGAAGGTGAACAAAGAAGCAAACCGGTGGAAGAAAAGCTTAGTCGGAGCGACAATTATATCCAGCGTGGTGGGAAGTGCACGGACAAAAACTGACAATCGCCAATGGCATTTGTGCTGCGAACGAGCGAGTTGGTGCGCCCCAGCTTATCCTGGTTGCGGAAAATTCCACGAAGTGCTAAACAATAGAGGATATCGTTCAACACTCCGGCATGTAACGAATCTGGGAAGGTTATCAGCCTATCAATCATAAAACATAAAAAGGCAAGTAATGAGGGAGATGTTTCTTTATGGCGTTACGTAATATTTTTCTTCAGAATGAACCATCTTTGCGCAAGATCTGCAAGGATGTGACAAGTTTTGATATTATGCTTGGGCAGTTGTTTGATGATATGCATGAAACGTTGGCCTTGGCGTGTGGCGTTGGTTTGGCGGGGAATCAAATTGGGATCCTGCGAAATATCTGTATCTTGCACGATGGGTCAACTAGGTTGGAATTTGTTAACCCGAAAATAATAAGAATGGAAGGGGAGGCAATTGATACAGAGAGTTGCCTTTCTTGCCCGGGTGAGTATGGGAAAGTAAAGCGCCCGCAGATGGTGGAGGTGGCCGCTTTTGACCGCAACGGAAAGCCATTTTCGTTGGTGCTGAAAGATCTTGATGCAAGAATTATCTGCCATGAAACCGATCATTTGCAGGGGCGGCTCTTTAAAGATATTGCCTTTGACTTGCAGAAAGTTTCTTAGCGTATGGATATAGTATTTATGGGAACTCCTGATTTTGCAGCGACCATTCTTGAAGGGTTGCTTGCGTCTGAACATCGTGTGCTGGCGGTTTTTTCGCAGCCAGATAAACCACAAGGACGTGGCCATAAGGTTCAGATGCCGCCGGTTAAAGTGTTGGCGAATCGGTGTGGAATACCTGTTTTTCAGCCAGCCTCTCTTCGTTGCGCAGAGGCGGAAGCGCAGATCACGGCTTGCAACCCCGATCTTGTTGTTGTGGCGGCATACGGGAAGATTTTGCCAGCATCTGTTTTGAAGATACCAAGGTATGGTTGTGTTAACGTTCATGGCTCGCTGTTGCCAAAATATCGCGGAGCGGCACCAATTCAATGGGCGGTAATAAACGGTGAGCGGGAAACCGGCATTAGCATAATGTATATGGAGGAAGGGCTTGATTCTGGTGACCTGATCTGTCAGCGGACGGTTCAAATTCGTGAAGAAGATACCGCAAAAAGCCTTTATCTTTCTTTGGCACAGGTTGGGAAAGGCGAGCTTCTGCGTGGACTTGAGCTGATTTCTGACGGGGGATTTGTTCCCAAGAAGCAAGATGATGGTGAAGCAACTTTTGCCCCTTTGCTTAGCAAGGGAATGGCGTGTCTGGATTTTAATATGCCCGCACAGACGGTTTTGAATTGGATTCGTGGTTTGGATGTTTGGCCGGTTGCGCAAACAGAAGTTGCTAGGGTGAAGGTTAAGGTGTGGCAGGCAAGGATCGCTACAGGCCTTAATCTCGCACCAGGGGAGTGGTTTTGTAAGAAGAAGTTGGTGGTGGGTTGTTGGGATTTTGGTCTTGAGCTTTTGGAGGTGCAGCCGGAAAACGGCAGGAGGTTAAAAGGTGCAGACTTCGTAAACAGGTTCTCTTAACGAATTATCGGAAAATTTATAAGATTTTTGAAGTTTGCTGTCTGCAGTTTGTTGTGATAAAATGATGGTATGGATCAAATGCAGAACATGGTTAATTCAGGTAAAAGAAAGTTATTTACGCAGCGACCGTTGCTTTGGGTAACACTTGGTTTGGTTTTCGCAGTGGTTGCTATTTTGTATTTTTCAAATGATAATAGCGAAAAAGCTGGGCGGCTGATTCCAGCTGAGCTGCAAGCAGTAACAAAGATCAGCGTTGAGAATCCAAGTGGTGGTTACACAATTGAAAGGATCGCAGATGCTTTTGAACTTGCGGGGGTGGATCCGGCAATTGTTGATGGCGATAAGTTGCAAACCTTTCTGGATGGATTGTTGTCGCTGACGCGTGATAATGCTGTGCCTGGCAAGCAGATTCGCCCCGCAGAGATTAGCGCACGGGTTGAGCTATCTTATGTCAGAGGGCAAACATCTAAAAATAAAAAACGGCAACAACAACGAATTTGTGCATTTGTTGTGGGGGAAGAGGCGCCAGCGCAGCTGGGCAACTATATTGGTGTTGCTGGGCACGCCGGTGTGTACCTTTGCCCAAAGCATGTATCCGAGATGTTGTTCTTTTCTCGGCTAGATTTCGTGTCTAACAGTTTGTTTGGTGCCGGTTTTGCTGCGGATGATTTCGATGAGGTTGTGCTTTCGTCGGTGAATACCGGGCAGGTGCGCATCTCAAAGGGCCCTGGGGAGCATTCATTCTTGGTTACTAGTGATGATTATTGCGGCTTGTTGGTGGATAAGTATCGCGATCTGTTTGTGGGTTTGCTAAGCAAAACAGGTACTGTGCAGGCGGTTGCTCCAACGGTAACCGAGCAGGATGCATATGGTGTGTTTACCCCAGATGTGCAGATAAAAATTACAAAAAAGGAGCATACAGAAGCGGTAAAGTTGTCTTCTGCGATTGATGGTGTGTGCTTTGTTTTAACAAGCGCCGGCGATCGTGTGCTCGAGGTCCCGGAATCGGAGTTTTGGTTTTTGCGCGGCGACTCGCGGGGCTTGTGCAGAAGCTGTTTTGTTGAAAATCCTCTTGAGGTTAAATCAATCTCTATTAAAAAGCGCGGCCGCGAGCGAATTATCGAATGTAATAACCAGATTGGGCGCACTTCTGATCATGCTCTTGAATCGCCAGAGGGCAAATTGCTGTT
>JAIRZL010000045.1 GCA_031267245.1 Oscillospiraceae bacterium | reverse complement strand
ATTCTGTCACCTCAACAGCAAACCAAACCGAAAAAAACGTCAAAAATTTAATATCCTTTCTAAAACCTAGTACCATAAAACATCTATTCCCAGCTTTACCATCAAGTGTAAATCGCTCTAACTTCTGTGCCAGGGAAGTAATGATTTAGAATCCACAAAACGCCCCGGCCTTCTTTTTCTGCATAATACTTAGCCCCTTCCTGACTAAAGCCAACACCATGCCCCCAGCCATGAGAATAAAAAGTGAAATCATCACGAACCTCATCATACAATACTGTAAAAGCAGAAGAGCCGATCTCGGGCAAAACATATTGACGAATCCTGTGGCCTGTCAACGGCAGAAACCTGGAATACGGAGGGGGCGCAAAAAACTCGTTGTGGTTTGCAACAGTCATACGATGGTTGTATCCGCCACGTGTCCAGCTCAGCACCTGAAACCATTCACCCGGCGGAAGGTTGCTCTCTTCAAGATTCAGGTGCATGCGGCCTTTAAAGCGTCGCACGATTTCTTCCCGCGTGAAGTGTACTTCTTTTAAAAAATGCCGAGAAAGATTATCATACGGACTCTCTACGCTCACCAAGTACGGGCATTCAAAATTCCATATCTCCTCTGAATCATTTGTTAGCCCGGCAGAACAAGAAAAACAAGTGGTGTTGGCAATCGCGCCTTGATAAAAAACACCGTAGTTCAACACACGGGCGACAATTTTACGAACCCGCGCAGCTGGCGCTCGCAGTATTGTCCATTCTGGCACTCGTCCTTTTTTCGTATGAAACAGCAGATTAGAATGGCAAACAATTGCCTGAGCAGCAATCGCGGCCACAGGAAAATTCTCGCCAACTTCTTTTTGTGTGAGCGCAGCAACAAGCGGCAACGGCGCACAGGTTACTCGCTTACCGTTCACTAGAGCGGTAATCTTCTCATTTTCCAGGCTGTCGAATGGAAGATCTGAATCCAAGCTCGCGCTTGCCTTTGAGGCGGACGCTCTACCTCCCGCTTCATTTTGCATCTGTTGCTCCGGCACAGCAGCCCTCACACGGGCCTTATCGGTTGCCGCTGGGCTGCGCCAGGGCTTTTTTGCAGCACCGCCGACACATGACATCGGTGAATTCGTTTTCTCCGAGCATGTTGCCGCAGTTCCAAGAAAATGCTTTTGCCTTTTGCTGCTACGAATGTCGTCAACGCCTAATGGAAGATCGAAACCCAAGCTCGCGCTTGCCTTTGAGGCGGATACCCGATAATCTTTTATTTCCATCGCCGGAGGGCTCCCACCATAAACTTGATACCAACAATTCGGCATCAATGGATTCTTTCTCGTTTCGGCAGCACTTGCCGTTAAAGGTTCTTCGTCTGACCGAACACGACGAGCAATCACAGCGAGCCTCAACTTCCCAGATGCAAGTTCATAACTGCAGGTCGAAAGCGTAAGAAAACTATCACTGGTATTCACATCCAAATTGATATCAAGCAAAGAACGATTCTTAACCTGATTTAGGAATTCATTGAAATCATCTGCTGCTTCAACGTATCTGTCGTATTGGAAGTCGCAGGTTCTCTCACCATCCATAATAAAAACCGCAAATACTTTGTATTTACTTAGTTCTTTTGAGTACACCGAATCAAAAATTAACACTGGATGCGCTTGATAGAAAGCCAGTGCTTTCTTTTTATCATTGCCACAAGATCTATCGTACTTATTAAAACCTTTCAACGCGGCGAATTGCGTGGTGGACGCTCCTCCCATATTATGACCATACAGCACAATATTTTTGCTGGGTTTCTTAAGATTCGCCCGCCTGTCAGCATACGGGATCCCTTCTTCCGCGTATTCCTTGTCAATCCCGCGGCGACAGTAAAAGTCGTCCTCATCTGCAGGCGAGCCACCCTCACCTTTATGCTGAAACACAGGATAATCGAGTTCTGTACCTGGCAAAGAAATCCATCCAACGATCTCTTGGTTCTGTGTATAAATTTTCATAAATCTAGGGTCGGGCACATAATCTGCAGGGTAATTCTCCACCAGCACATCCTGCACCTGCGCTGCTTGCGCCTCGCGAATATTAGCACGCAACTGTTCCCTCGCGCGCTCATTAACTGCTCTCTTAAAGACTATGTATCCTAATGAACAAAAAAAAGCAAGAGCGGAGATCCAAAAAAAAAGCTTCCAAATATATCTCTTCATCCATATTCACTCTTTAATCGTCAACAAATTGATCATCAATATAACTTTCTTGCACGTGAGCCTCTAAAACATCTCCCTCCTTTATATCATTGAACTTTGCCAGCAATATGCCACATTCAAAGCCCTCTAATGCCTCTTTGACATTATCTTTCTGCCGTTTTAGTGACTGGATATCGTCATCTGCAACAATAACTCCATCACGCACAACCCGAATCTTCGAATTCCTGGTTACCTTTCCAGAAAGAACTCGGCTACCGGCAACCGTTCCAATACTAGATATTTTATATACCACCTGCACCAAAACCCTACCCTGCTCAACATCTCGAATTTTGGGAGGAAGCATCCCCTTCATTGCGGATTTTATCTCATCAATTGCATCATAAATTATCCGGTAAAACCGAACATCAACCTCTTCTTTGTTCTGCAATTCGGTGGCGATCGCATCCGCACGCACATTAAAACCAACAACAATGGCATGCGAAGCAGCCGCCAACATCACATCGGATTTGTTTACCGCACCAACCGCGCAATGTATAATCTTAACACTTACTACCTTGTTCGACAACTTCTCCAACGAATGTTTAAGAGCCTCAACTGACCCTTGAACATCTGCCTTCAATACAATATTTAAGGTTTTCATCTCACCACGTGCAATGCATTCGAACAGGTTGTCTAAGGTCACCTTATTGCTCGCGTTGAAGTTTTCTTCCTTCCGCCCAATCTTCCGCTCTTCAACAAGTTCCTTCGCCAATTTTTCATCTTCCACCACATTAAAAACATCACCAGCAGAAGGTACAGTTGCAAGCCCCGCCACACCAACCGGGGTAGACGGCTCTGCCTGTTTAATCCTTTTGCCGCTGCTATCCTGCATTGCCCGGATTCTGCCAATCGCAGTACCTGCAATAACAAGGTCACCAGCACGCAGGGTTCCATTCTGCACAAGCAATGTGGCAACAGGGCCCTTCCCTTTATCTAGCTTGGCCTCAATGACAATGCCTTTTGCTAAGGTGCGAGGATTTGCCTTCAGATCCTTCAAATCAGCAACAAGCAGAATCATATCTAGCAAGGTTTCAATATTTTCACCATTTTTTGCGGAAACCGGCACACAGATGGTATCGCCGCCCCATTCCTCCGCTATCAGGCCGTGCTCTGTTAATTCTTGCTTGATCCGCTCAGCATCAGCAGCTGGCTTATCTATCTTGTTTATCGCCACAACAATCGAGACATTTGCCTCCTTAGCATGGTTGATTGCCTCAACTGTTTGCGGCATAACACCGTCATCAGCAGCAACAACCAAAACAGCAATGTCGGTTACCTGAGCCCCTCTAGCTCGCATGGCCGTGAACGCTTCGTGCCCAGGAGTATCCAAGAAGGCAATCCTGCGGTCCCCAACTGGAACGCTATAGGCCCCTATATGCTGGGTTATACCACCGTGCTCTGTTTCTATAACAGCTGTATGTTTTATCTTGTCCAACAGCGATGTCTTTCCATGGTCCACATGCCCCATAACAACCACCACCGGATCTCGTCTTTCAAGATCGCCTGTTAAATCTTCATTGTTTGAGAGCAACTTCTCTTCAAGCGTAACAACAACTTCCTTTTCCGCTTTAAAGCCAAGCTCCGTGGCAACGGTGGCAGCCGTATCAAAATCAATTGCCTGCGACACGCCAGCCATAACGCCCAACCCCACGAGCTTCTTAATCACCTCTGCCGATGTAACCTTTAACTTTAACGCCAGGTCGCCAACCAAAATCTCATCCTGAATCAAAACCTTCAGGTTCTGACGACGCTGCCGCTCCATCTCCAGCTTGCGGATCTTGCTCTGCTCTGTTTCTCGCCTTACCTGGCCTCGTTGCGGCCGCCTTCCGAACTTTTGCTTGTTAACAAAGCCATCCTTTGCCGGTTGCGCCATCCGTTCATACCGCTCATTGTATTTATCCAGATTAACATTAACCGCCCGCATCTCAACTGTCACTTGGCCACGTGTATCCTGTGGTGGTTTCTTATCGTTTTTGGGAGTTGGAGCCGGTGTTGCTGCCTTCTTCGGCACAGCTCTGCTGGGAGCATCATTCATTTTCACAGCCGCAAAAGCTTTGTTTTTATTGTTGCCAGGCGAACCCTCAGCAGTCAAGCCACCAACAACAGCAATAGGAGTTGCTGCCTTCATCTGATAAGCGTCTAAGCTAGCCACCGGCCGCGTTTGGGTAACAAACTCAAACACAACATTCAGCTCTTCTTCCGTGAGCAAAGTCATGTGTTTCTTCGCAACACCAAAATATTTCAAAATCAAATCAATGATCTCTTTGTTAGATATATCGAGGTCCTTGGCCAATTCATGAACACGATATTTTATTAGCATGCTGCAACCCCTTTCGGCTTTTTCGGAATGTTTGCTTTTATCGATTCTTGACCTTCCTTCGTTAATGCACAGGGAAGGAACCTCAATAACCCTCCACAAGAAAAACAAGCACGCCTGCAATCCAAAACCTGCCCCGTACTTCCATAAACAAAAAAACAACGAGGCAGACCAGGGTCTAAAAACCTCAACAGGCTACTTGTCTACAAACGCCTATATCGTCAAATCCTCCACAAATTCCGGATCTCCCAGAGATAACCTGCACGCAGGCAAAAAATCTTCCAAAAAAATATTAATTTCTGGGGCATTCATTTGGATCAATTCATCAAGAATCCCCTTCTCAAAACTCATAAACTCTGCGTTCGCCGCCTTGCCTTCGCCAATACACTTAATCAGCGCCGAAAGTTTATCTGCGCCCTTCACAAGCTTCACAATCTCATCGTCTGGTGGTTCCAAAATCCGATCATATTCCAACTTTAAATAGTCTGGCAACATTCCTATCAATTTCCGCGCCGCCAATTTTTCAATTTTCTTGTATTCTTTGAATATCTCGGAATTGACATATTTCACGCTTGTGGGAAGGTCGCCCGTTAAAACCTCTGAGGCATCGTGGTAAAGACCAACCAACGCAGCATATTGAGCATCAACATTGCCTCCGCATCTCTTGTTCTTAATAATCGCCAAAGCATGAGAAATAATCGCGACATCAAGGCTATGCTCACAGATATTTTCATTGCTGGTGTTACGCACCAACCCCCATCGATTTATATACTTCATTCTAAACACAAAAGCAAAGAATTTACTACTCACACTGGCTAGCTCCCATCACAACACGAAGGCAGACCCCCTGCAAAGTGCGCGCCGCACTAGACAATTCGGCACCGCCCATTCGCAAAGATATACACCCTTTACCTTCGATGCACAGGCCAAGATTAAGCAGCCCCCTCAGAATCTCGAGCGACTGCTTAATCAATTCCTATCCTATGCACAAAACTAAATTATTAACCAACCCACTCTTTTAAAGCACTTGCTGGCCGAAACGCTGGATGTTTTGAAGCCGGGATCGTCATTGGTTCTTTGGTCCTGGGGTTAATACCCTTTCTCTCTGCACGCTCACGGACTTCAAAGATGCCAAACTTCGTAAATATAACCTTTTCACCACGCGCCAACCCTTCACCAATGATGTCGAAAAAGGCATGCAAATACGCATCCGCATCCTTCTTTGTTATTTGCACCTTGATCGCAAGCGCATCAACAACATCCTGCTTTGTCATAATCAACCCTCCAAAAGCAAAATAGATTTCACTTTAGATTCCAACTACAAATACAATATCGAAACCTTTATGTAATATTAACACAAAATAAACCAACAATCAAGCTGCGTCAAGGATATCCGCCCTACTTACCCGGTTTCTGCGAACCCCTCCGAGTCGCATTCACTTTGCTTACTCCCCCTACGCTAGGCACCAATGCCCGAAAAATGCAAACAACTGGCCAGTTACCCAGCCAGATCTCACAACTCCGTCATCAACAAAAAACAACCCATATTCGCAACGAAATTAAACTCAACCCTCCACAAGCACCCAAAAGGCTTGACGTTTTTTTGCAATCTTTGTCTATACCAACAGCGCATCGCACACGGCAGCAGAAGACCAACCAAAAGAAGTCAGCAGCAGCGAGCAGAATAAGTACAAAAGAAAGAATCCAGCCTTAACAGCTGGATTCTAAAAGCACCAAAAACGGCAAACTAATCTTCTTCGCTTCTTTTGGCAAAGCAATCGCTGCAATAAACCGGGCGGCCTTCGCTGGGTTTAAACGGCACCTTCGCCTCAGCTCCACAGGCAGCACAAGCCGCAATAAACATCTCACGCTTTACCCCGCCGCTCCTTTTTCTTGTGTCACGGCATTCTTTGCATCTTTGCGGCTCATTAACAAATCCCTTTGCCGCAAAAAACTCCTGTTCTCCCGCTGTAAACACAAACTCCGCGCCACAGTCCTTGCACACCAATGTCTTGTCTTCGTACATTCCGATACCTCTCCTAAATGTTGGTTAAAATTCGCCCGCTAACATAAGCTTGATGCAACTTGAAACAACTTACAACCCTCTTTTGTTGGGCACACAGAAGCTCTTACCCCACAAAAAGCAGCATAAAAACTTCACACAACACTTAATGTACACCACATCGCCGCAGAAGTCAATAGTTGTTTGCTGCAGTTCTATTAATTCTCAGCATCCACACAATCGCTATTCTTTATAATCACAGCCCTCTGCCAAGCACATCACCACGCTCTTTCTACCTTTTGTGCGAAACAATGTTGCATTGCATATTGGGCAACGATCCGTAATTGGCTGGTGCCAAGTTATAAAATTAGGGCACAGGCCGGCACCTGCTTGCGATCCAGCCGCAGAATTATTCTCGCACGCATAATAAATCTTGCCTGTTTTCGACCTCCTTTGCACAATTTTGCCACCACATTTGCTGCAGATACCACCAGTGGGCTTGTTATATCTCTTTTTGTTGCTGCAATCCGGATATTTCTCGCAGGATAAGAATTTCCCAAATCTTCCGAATTTCACAACCATTCTTGCCCCACACACATCACAAATTTCATCCGTTTGTTCTTCTGGAATAATGATTTTGGTGTGATCAATATGAAGTTCTGCAAAATCCAAAGCAACTACAAAATCATCATAAAAGTGATGCAAGGCGGTGGTCATATCAAGTTCGCCAGCACTAACCGAATCCAGATCGGATTCCATCCCAGCGGTAAAACGCTCATCCACAATGCCGCCAAAATACTCTGTCAACAGGCCATTCACCCCTTCGCCAAGCCCAGTTGGCTTGAACGATCTGCCCTCGCGTTCAACATACTCCCGCGCCAGAATTGTCGAAATCGTCGGGGCATATGTACTCGGCCGCCCAATCCCATTCTCTTCCATCATTTTGATCAACGAAGCCTCTGTGAATCGCGCCGGAGGTTGAGTGAAATGCTGAGCCTTTTCTAGCTCCCGCAATCCCAAGCGCTCACCAGTCTCTAGGGGGGGCAACAGTTTCACCGCCTCCCCTTCCTCAGCCGCCGCTTCTTTATGCAAAATACTAAAGCCCGCAAATTTAACCGCCCGCCCAGTCGCCACAAAGCCATACTCTCCGGCGCTGATTTTTGCAGACACGGTATCGTAAATAAGATCTGCCATGTGGCAGGCAACAAAACGCTCCCAAATGATTTTATATAGCTTGTATTGATCTGCAGTCAGGCTAACCTTTATCTCTTCCGGCCGGATATTAACATCTGTTGGGCGAATTGCCTCGTGAGCATCCTGAATATTTTGCTTCTTTTTAAATTTCTTCTCATACCCCAAATAATCCTTGCCATAACGACCAGCGATATAATCATAAGCTGCCATCTTGGCATCATCAGAAACCCTAAGAGAATCTGTTCTTATATAAGTCACGAGCCCAATGAGCCCAAACTCGCGGGTGCTTACACCCTCATATAACTCTTGCGCCACTTTCATGGTTCTTTTGGACGAGAATGAGAGCCGATTATATGCCTCCTGCTGCAACGTTGATGTGTTAAAACACGGCGGTGCCACGCGTTTTTGTGTTCCGAGCTTAACTTCTTCAACAACAAAGCTTGCGCGTTGAAGATCGCTCAAGATCTTTTCGGCATCCGCCAAAGACGGCACCTCTGCTTTCTCACCAGAAACCGTGCTCAATTTCGCATTAAACTGGTTGCCTTTTGAATCAAGTGTCGCCTCAATTGACCAATGTTCAACAGGAACAAAAGCCCGAATCTGCCGCTCACGATCAACAATTATCTTAACCGCCACCGACTGGACCCTGCCGGCAGAAAGGCCACGCCGTACCTTGCGCCATAACAACGGGCTAAGCTTATAACCAACAATCCTGTCTAAAATACGCCGAGCCTGCTGCGCGTTCACCAGATCCAGATTTATTTTATGTGGGTTCGCGATCCCCAGCTTAACCCCCTTCGCTGTAATCTCGTTGAACTCAACACGATTTTCCGCGCCTAAGTCTAACTTTAAAACATGAGCCACATGCCAAGCAATAGATTCTCCTTCACGATCCGGGTCGGTTGCCAAAAACACTTTATCGCACTGCTTAACCTTCTCTTTCAAGGTTTTTATAATCTCTTTTTTAGCCTTAATTATTGTGTATTTAGGCACGAAGTTATTGCCGACATCAACCCCCAAACGGCTCTTCGGAAGATCCCGCACGTGCCCAGAAGAAGCCACAACTACATAGTTTTTCTTTAAATACTTTTCAATAGTTTTCGCCTTCGCTGGGGACTCAACTATTACAAGATTCTTCATATTCTCCTCATCACTTTTTCTTTAAACAGTATTCAAAGCCACGCATTCCAGTCTAACGCCTTTATTAAATCACAAAAAATCACAAATCTAAAAAACTGCCCCAGCCTTCAACACAAATCAATGTCACCCTACTCACAATAGCCGCAACATAGCTGCACCAGACAAATCGCAGTAGGCAACCATTCCGCACCCCACATGAAATTATCTTGCACTCAGCCACCGCTTGAACTTTTCACAACAGACAAAACCGTTTGTTCTTCTTGAAAGGTTTTTGCAAACATTGAATCAAGAGAAGCTGCCTCCAGATTTGCGATCAATTCGTCGATATCGTTGAAGCCTAACCCCAGGCAGCTAAGATCAAACAAACCAACCGCCAGCGATTCTGTATCTTCCCAGCGCCTCACATATTGAGCAATAGCATATTTTTTAATCCGTTGGAAATTGGCTTTATTAAGACCATGCAGATGCTGCTTGCGAAGTTCATCAAGAACCATTTGATAAAGTTTTTCTGGTTGGGGCGTTGCGCCAGAAATATCAAGGTAACAAAAACCGTCACCGGCACGTGAACTCAACCATAATGGCTCCCTAATGATATCCAAACGATAGCAATCACTACAAAACTCAGATGCTTCACCAAACAGCATTTGCAGCAACATCCAATATTTAAAGCCGTTTAAAAAACCGTCTGCGCGGGTGCCAGCCCGCTCTTTTATCCCTATTTCAACCCATGGCAGCGCAATCGGCAAATCCTTTTGCACAATCCGTTCCCTCACCGCATACGGTTCTTTTGGAATAAAATTTTCCGGCGGTTTGGCTGCAAAGTCGCAGCTGAAAAAAAACTTATCCACCACACGCAGGATATCCGCAAGCTCAACATCCCCAACAACCACCAACACCATATTGCATGGCACATAATAGGTATTATAGCAGTTAGTTAGCAGCTCTTTCGTTATCTTCGAAATGGAAACCACCGTTCCAAGGATGCTTTGCGCAATAGGATGCGCGCCATACATAGCATTTAGGGCGTTGCAATCCGCCTGATAATATGGATCGTCTTCGCACATGCCAATTTCCTGCCCAATAATCCCCCTCTCTTTTTCAATGCTTTCGTTGCTGAAGCACGGAGATGTTACAAAATCCAAAAGAAGCTCAAGATTTGAGAAAAAATTATTGGTGCAAGAGAAGTGATAGCAGGTCTTTTCATGGGAAGTGAATGCGTTAACACGTGCGCCATTCTTTGCAAAATATTTAAAAACATCCTGCCCATTTTTGCTTTCAAAAAGCTTGTGTTCCAAAAAATGAGCAATGCCTTCTGGCACCGTCACAACCTCTCCATTTGTAGATTTAAAGCTGTTGTTTATTGAACCATAAGCGCTTCCCAAAAGAGCATAATAAGTTGCACGATCTTCTGTGGGGCACACCACCACTTTAAGCCCAGATTTGTGAACAAACTCAAAATATCGTTCTTTAAGCCGCTTTATTGTCACTTCTTTTGCGTTCTTCACATCAATCAATTTCACAACCCCCTTTTAAAGCATAAGCCGTGGTTAGCTCAAAATTTTTCGCCCGCGCAACAATATCTTCTTTTGTGATATCACCGACAATTGCCATATATTCCTCCAGAGAGGCATGGGTTAAATCCAAAGCGCCAACAACACGGTATCTTAACATGTCATCCATGGAATCTGTGAATGATTTGAATGCACTCTTCAATTCTCGCTGCGCCGTTCTTATATCCTCTTCACCAAAATCACCGTTCTGCATGGCTGTGAATTCCGAAATGATATTCTCCTTAGCGAACGCAAGGTTGCTTAGATCAACCCCGATATCAACACACAAACTATTGGTACCCCGCCGAAAGGCCGACGCACAATAATAGCAAAGGCTTAATTTTTCTCTAACATTCAGAAACAGTTTCGAAGTTGGCGACCCGCCATAGATCTCAGACAAAACAAGAGCTACCACATTGTTTTTAAGATTCCTGGGGACCTTGCTTATAAAACAAAGCACCAGCTTTGTTTGCACAACATCCATTTGCACGCTCTCTTCCCGAAGCCGGCTGCGGAAATCAAACGATTGGGGCTCAATCTTAAAGCGCTCCGCCACTGCAATGCAACCAAAGGCCTCCTTGCAGCTATTCTTCGCTGCAATTATATCACTTTCGTGCCCAATACAAACAATTTCAATCTGTGCAGATTCCAAAAGATGGAAATATGCAGCCGAAACATCCTGGCGAGAGAGCGCCGCCACTCCCTCAACGGTCCCGTTTGCCGGGATCTCACAATTCGTTCCCTCAAACGCCAACTCATTGCACTTGTTGATCGCGTAGCTACGCTTATCATTCAACTCCAACAGGATTTCATTTGTCAGCTCACGCTGATGCTCGCGAAAATTCTCCTCTGGGAAAAGTTTATTATCGTCCATTATCGGCTCAAAGACCACGGAAAGAAGGAGCTTAATCGCCTTCGTTGCCATGTCTTTTTCGTTAACGAACTCCCCGTTAATGAATTCGATGCTCACAGTTATAATCTGCTTATCTCCAAAATTAAAGCTCGAAGCTTGCATATCAGCACCATAAAGGTCCATAAGCATTTCATTGAACTTCTGCTTATTTGGGCAACCCTTAAAACCCCTGCGAAGCATGTAAGGCAGCATCGCATTTTTACAAACATCCTGATGCGTTAATGGCAATATCAAGTTTATATTCAAACAACTAGTTTTGAACTTCTTACCGTCAATCCCGCTAAAGAAGATCCCTCTGTGTAACTCCTCGCGCTCAAACATCACAAATTAACCCCTCTTCGATTGCAAATTCTCCCTGTTGTGATATAATACCATTGCAATGATCGCATTATATCATATCGTAATCAAAATCAAATTGCAAAACCACAAAAAACAAGCCACTTGCAAGCATGTTAAACTTCCGCCGCACCGAAACGGCAGCGATCACTTGGGCGGAAATACAAGACTAATAATTGCCTAATAGAGGAGGCTGATTGATGTTATGTTAAAGAGGAAACACATGATTGCGTTCTTTGCTTTTGTTTTCTTCATGGTGGGTGTGCATTGGTATGTTGTGTCCACACGAATAGATCCAGCAACGGGATTTTACCATACTGTCGATGCAGTTACAAGAAGCTTCAACATAGCCATGGTGGCGCTCGGCGCCTTCGGGTTGTTGTTCCTTTTTTTTGCACCGAATAAGAAGAGCACTGCCACCATTGAGCTTCCTCGCACAGCGGAATATATTTTTGCCAGTAGCACCATTATTTTAAGCGCCTTCTTTATCTATAATTTTATCTGCAATAAAAACGTCAAAATGCAATTTATGCCACTTGGAATGGCAAGCGTGCCAAAACCCATACTGGAAAACATACCCAATTTGCAACCATATTTCAGCCTTGCATCTGGTTTGGTTTTTTTACTGCAAGGTGTTTTTTTGCTTTTTAATATGCGCGATCTGCTAAGCTTGAATATCTTTAAAGTTGCCCAAGTAATACCAGTCTTCTGGACCGTATTCGAAACTATTAGAATCTGCTTTGCATACACGACGGTATGTTATATTATCGAACATGTGATAGAAGTCTTTGCAATCACATTTATCATGCGGACTATCCACCTGCAAACTTTCATTTTCACCTTGCGGAAATGCTCACTGAATCTGGTAATCATGTATATTGTTGGAGGGTTGGGCGCCATATTCTTCGGGCTTATGGCAATCGTTCCTTTTTATTTGAATCCCGTTTTGCAGAAGCTACACAGCCCGTACTTTTCTTACCAAGTTGAGCATCTGTTTTTTGTGTTAGCTGTTCCGTATATCTTAAGTTTTTTGTTTTTTGCATCTGTAACAAAAGTTGAATCAAG
>JAIRZL010000027.1 GCA_031267245.1 Oscillospiraceae bacterium | reverse complement strand
CCGAGCTGGCGCAAGCAATCAACAAAAGAACAGATTTTATGCTTGGATTGTGTGCGTTAATTATACAAATACACTCACATAAACAAATATCATTGCGCATTATCTATCAATTGGCGAAGAGATTAGATAGCCGTAAAAGTATTTCCACATAGAGACCACCTGATTCTCCGCTATGTGGAATATTTTTGTGTACAATACCCATAGCCATGGTTGTCACGCATGTGGGATAATTATTCTAGAAGGGCAAGGCGAGTTAAAAAACCGCGAAGGCAAGAGGTTATTAAGTGCCCTTCTGGTTATTGTATTCTTTGCTCTGCGGCAAAGCTTTACGCTATGCAAAATTGGGCAAGGATGTTTATTGTTTTAAGAACTTTATTAAGGAGGAAGTGCCATGGGGATTAATATCGTTGCAAGCTCTCGAAATACCAGATATTCCAATAAATATCAATCGAAGTTCAGTCACCAACCTCATGCACCCGCCTTAAATATTTAATCACTGGCGTTTTGGCGCACCGCATCTGGTGTTGCGAGAGAGAATCCAAGAAAGGAGGGAACACATAGCTTTAGCTGTTATGCGAGTCTGCAGCAGCGCCCCAAAAAACAAAAGCAAACCATTAAAGGTTGAATTCTGCCACCACAAAAAAGAACAATATTAAGTGTGAGATTAACATCTCCGTTAGTCGTTTTTATGAAGGGAGGAACCAATTATGCGTAAATATCTCTTAAATAGTTGCTTGGCTTGTCTTCTTATTGCAGTTGCATGCGTCCCGGTGAATGCAGGTAGATGGGGTTTTTGTTGTTGCATAGATGAGCCACCCCTAACCCCAGCAGAATTGATTGACAAAACAAATGAAACTCGCAGGCGTTTTTCACATCTGCAAATTTCAATAGATGAAGCAAAACAAATCTGTCCAGCGGCTGCGCTGCCTGAATTGCAACTCCGGCAGCTGACACATGGTGACGCCCTCGAGTGCTACCAGTTAAAAACGGTAGAGGATCTTCAGATTCTGTATGCACATAGCGACCTTAACCTAGACGAACATGGCGCATATATCATTACTGGCGGCCCAATCGATATGCATCATAGGCTTTTGAGACCACCTTTTTCAGAATGGAAGCCTTTCGCTGGATTTTTGGCTCTTGGCGGCGACACACATATTGTCAACGTAACATTGGCGGGCAACCTGGAAAGCAGCGTTTGGGGACCAGTCGGGCCAGCCGGGTTCATTTTCCAAGAGTACGATAACACAACCGTGGTTCCGGGCGCTGAAGTGGCTGTGGCTGGCCGGGCACTGGACGCAGCAAAAGCCGCAAAGAAACGGTTTGCGCAATCCTTGCAGCTTGCAGCCTTTGTTTAACCATGCCCTGTTGCCGCACAAAGAAATCTAGAAATGGTTTGGTTCATAAGCATTATGTCCTGGCAACTATCCTGAGCTCTGTTAACATATCTTTGTGCACAGCCCATCGTCCGTGCAGAAGTCCTGATTCTTTTTGTGCTGATGCTGATCACGCGAGCCCAACGTTTCCAAACGTCGGGCTCGCCATTTGTTGCCAAATTGACGTCGGCAACAACACCAACAACGTTATTATCACACCAACGCATTGCGGTAGGGTACGCCCTAGCAACACAACCTGGGAGGTCGGCTTTTCCGTTGTTGGCGAATTGCCATTCTAAACCCCAACCAGGTTATATTTTTTGTGCCTTCCTCTAATTGCAAGGAAGGTGGCAAGCAGCAACACAACCACATTTTCCATAGAGCCACAACTGCAGTCAAAAAGTCTTTTGCACGTAGCAACACTTGCTTCTCAAGAACACGAGAAGCTGATGGCTTGTAGCCTAGCGGTCGCCGGAGGCGCAGCACCACTTGGTCTCCGCGCAATTGGCTGTGGGCCACAACGTCCAAGCTTTCTACGCCTGGAAATTCGCCAATTTGGTTGCAGATCAACGGTCCCGGGGAAGTGCTAAGCGCACAACAAAAACAGACAAGCCCCCACAAAACAGCAAGCCAACATCTCAAACTACGGGAGATGGGAGGCTAGCTTGTTCTTAACAAAAAGCTATCAACCTAACGCAATTTCCGCTTTCGTTTCGTTTAGCAAATAGATGATTTGCACTCCCCGTTTCGCGCTCAAGTTTTCGAATAAAGCATAAAAACAGAAAAATGGCGCTGTCTATTGACAACGCCTCGTTTCATTCGCCCCGCTTGAGCCTGCTTACCAGCAAAAAAACCTCATCAATTGGAATGGCATTGGTCAGCACGCCAAATCACTTCCCCCGCGCCGCTGCTTGCTGCCAACTGGTAAACAAGCGACGAATAGCCACGTCACACAGGGTGGTTTAGGTTGCGGGCCGCTGCCCTAAATCCCCCGGCACCTGCACGAAGGGCGTTGGCTCTGCCAGCCAATCCCCCGGCTTCAGCATTCCTTGCGCCTGCGGCCGCCATGCGACGAGCCTTCGCTTGCGCGGCTAACGCGCCCAAATCAGCCGGCAAAACTCTTCCTACTTCCGTTTGATTGGCTCCATCCGCTGTTTGGCCACTAAGCCCGCTGGCTGCTGCGCTAAAGCCAGCGGCCCCCGCCCGAAGAGCGTTGGCTCTGGCTGCCAGGCCCCCGCCCCGTGCTGCTGTAACGCCACCAACAACGCTTTGGAGACCCCCCAGGCTTTCATTTTGCGTTTCTGGAGCCTCACCAGCGAAAGCACTTTCCTTCGCTTGCTGCAGAATATTAACCCCGCGATCTCTACCTTCATCAACCACGCTTCTGCCTTGCGAAATAACGCTGTCGCGAAAGCCACCAAGCTGCTGCTGCGCATTGGCATCTCCGGTGGTCACGGCATCCCTCACCATGTTCACAGCGCGCTCCTGACCTTCTGCAGCAAGACCTGCACCACGAGTAGCAATGCTGTCTCGAAAGTCACCAAGCTGCTGCTGGACGTTGGGTGCCTGCTTTTTATACTCGTCTTTAAATCGGATTTTTGCTTTCTGTAGAAACTGCTGGGCTCCACGTTTAAGTCTCATTAGTAAACCCATAAATAAGTCCCCCTTTGTAACCATTCTATATGGCGAATGGCGTTAATAAAGCAAAATTACAACAAACAACATTCATCTGGAAGGATTTTCCCAAGCTTTTGGTACTCATACTTTACGGCCTCTAAGAGTAAGCTCATCGTTATTTTTGCTCCTTTCTCCGCTGCCAAATATGCCGCAGCGATAGCAATCGATTTTATACTGCTCCCATTCAAGTCGAAGCGTTCCGCTAGCATTAATGGATCAAAATCTTCACCAAGCGGCGCAATATCCGGAAAGATTTTATCCCACAGTAACTTCCTCATTTCAAGAGTGGGAGCCGGGAAGTTAACAATAAACTTGATCCGACGCCGGAAAGCATCATCAAAATGATTGAATTTATTTGTGGTTAGAATAGATATCCCATCATAATCTTCCATCTGTTGAAGCAAAAACGAGATCTCGTTGTTAGAGAATTTATCGTTTGCATTCTTTGCATCGGTGCGCTTACCAAAGAGGGAATCCGCCTCGTCGAACAATAGAATTGAATTGCTGACCTTGGCCTCTGCAAAAACATCTTTCAGGTTTTTTTCAGTTTCTCCAATATATTTATTGGCGATCTGAGAGATGTCAACCTTGTAAAGCTGCAGATCCAACTCGTTGGCAACAACCTGAGCCCCCATGGTTTTGCCAGTGCCTGGTGGGCCAAAAAACACCATGCTGAGCCCTTTCCCATAAGATATTTTAGAGGAGAATCCCCAACTTTCATAAACCACATCCTTGTATCTTATATAATTGCAGGCATTTTCTAGTATCTTCTTTTGGCTCTCGTCGATAACGAGATCGTTAAGGGTATAATGACAATTTATGATGGTTGCCTTTTTCTCTAAGTTGTGAACAGAGAATGTTCGGCACACCTCTTTTAATATGTCACCTTTGATCCTGCCACCAGAAAGCATTTTTGCCCTTTGTAGAATATCGCTGGCCTGGCCAGGGGTATAGTGGAATTTATTTGATATCTCTTTAAAGTTAACAGGGCTAGTGAACTCATATGCCTTGGCTAATTCTTCCCAAACTTTCAAGCTTTCGGCTAGGTTTAATTGGGTGATTTCAAAATCCATTAATGGCTTGTGCCGCGAATATTCAGAGGCAGGGAACCGGCTGGAGTTGTTTAAGGCGAAGATGATATTGCGCTGCATAAGAAGCGCATCGAAGATTAAACTTATGCTGGGCATATTCCCTTCTTTAAGGTTCAGATTATACAAACAAATCAACTTTTGGTTAAACATGGCATCGAACGCAATAATTTCTGCAAGAGAGATTGCGTTTTCCAATTCCACGCTAATCAGGTAAGTGAAATCAACAAGAGCAACTGCCATTTCCAGCTTTTTTGCTACGTGTTTCACATGGAACCTTTTCCCAGCACCGTCTTCCCCGAATATATGGATTATTCGGTTCGGAAGCTCTAATTCCAACATGGCTTTGGTTGCTTTAAACAGCTTTTCATTAAACCCTGCACCCACCACAAGATCATCAAGCGGCTCTACTGGATTGTGATACTCAACGAACTCACGAAGCGCGCGATTACGCTCGTTGACACCTACAAAAAGGTTAAAGATCTGCGGTTTTAATAGCAGCTCCGTCATCATGAGTGGCAATTTAGCTTCGGAACCGAGGCCAACAAAAAGCGAGGATAGCAAGCTGCTACTGCAAAGTTTATATATATCTGTGTTACTGGTACCTTCAATCAAAGAAGTTAATGTAAAGGCCAGCCCAAAGGTTGGCAACTTTGCTGTGTTATCGTCCTGAAGGCAGGCAAACAGCCGCTCGTACTTTCTGTTGAGCCCAACCGCCACATTAGTGATAACACAAAATCTTTCAAACAAAGAAAGTTTTTGCTTTTCAAAAAACTCTGCCATTGGCAGCCGTATATGAGTTTTTCTAATCCGCTCCTCAATATGCTCCCACGCACGCTTTAATGCAGGGGCAATTGCCATTTGGCTTTGCTGCGCGCGTTTTTCGCGCTGCGATACCGTGATCGCTCTGCTTAGCTCATTGTTGCTTACCACTAAGCCCCGCGAAGTGAAAAGTGCTGATTCGTGCTCTCCTTCTTTATTATTGCTTTCTTCCAAAAGATGAAAAATAGCTTCAAGATGAAGATCCAACAAAATCGTTATGTCCTCAAGATACTCATCGTTCGAAGAGTACGCTTTTTCAATATCTTCTTCGTTGAAATAGCTGAAATACAGGTCGTTTTTGCCTTGATTATCCTCCCATTGCATTTCTCTCACCCTCCGCACATAAGGGCACATTCAATAAATATTAATTCACATTAAAGTAAAATATAGTAATATAATACCATATGCAATTTCGTTTTGCAACCCCCAGCTACAATTAAGTTCCAGGCAAATAGCTAGGGCGCTGCGCCCTGCCAAGAACGTCCGCCCCAAGTTACATGAATGGCAACTGCAGCGCGACATCGGCCACCCAACGCTTGCCACGGCCCTTAAGTTCCTGCGAACTCTGAGGCCATAACTAGTGCCACACAGAGCCCACGCAGAAAAACAGCTGCCGCACGGCACGGCAGCACAAACAACACCAACGAAAGCACCGTCGACACAGCATCAAATTTGGGCATCGAGGAGCGAAAGCTCTTCCTCGTTTTTTGCCACACAGCAACACAACACAGATTTGGTTTGCTTTTTAAATAAATTTGATTTAGAATGTTACTGTAAAATCATGCTCCACTGTCAAGAAAAACCGCACAAAAATCGGTATGAGAGAGGTGTTCTTTGTGATTATCGTGGAAAACGAGTACGGCACCATAAAAATCGCTGATGATTTTTTTGTGGACTTAGTGCAAAATGTGATAAGTGAAAGCTTTGGAATCGAAAGAACAGTCAGCAATATAAAGCAAAGAATGAAATCCTTAATCACGCAAACCGGCAACCGTTCTGGGGTTATAATCGAGCGTTCAGGCAAGGATCTGTTTTTAAAGTTACATGTTGAAGTTAAGTATGGCGTTAACATCAATGAGGCCATCAAAAACCTAGTGGATAAAATCAAATATACAATTGAAAGCTATGACCTAGATGTATGTGTGAAAAACATTGATGTGTGCGTAGACAAAATGAATGCGTAGCACACCCCAAATTTCTACTTGGAGGGGTTTTGATGATCAACGGTCAGCTTTTAAGGGATAGCATAATATCGGCCGCCAATAAGATATATAACCTTAGGGAAGAAGTTAATGCCCTAAATGTGTTCCCCGTCCCAGATGGCGACACCGGATCTAATATGTCTAACACCATGAAAGCAGCCAAGACCATGCTGGAGGGCATGAGCAACGATAGCTCTGTCACAGAGGTTGCAGATGTTACAGCTTCCTCGTTGCTCCGTGGTGCCAGAGGGAACTCGGGAGTGATTCTTTCTTTGTTTTTCAGAGGATTGGCAAAAGCATTTAGCGGAAAGCAGGAGATCACAACCGCAGATTTCTCAGCGGCATTGCTGCTGGCAACAAAAACCGCATACGATGCCGTTTCGAAGCCCACAGAAGGGACCATTCTAACCGTTATCCGAGAAACAGCAGAAGTATCTGCTGAGCTTGCGCAAAACCACCCAGACTTCCCAGATTTTTGGAACCATGTCTGCAAAAAAGCAGAGGAAGTTCTGGCAACCACCCCACTCTTACTACCAATACTTGCCGAATCCGGGGTTGTGGATTCCGGCGGGAAAGGTCTGCTTGTTATCTTTGAGGGGATGCAAAGCGTGTTTGACGGCAAAGGTATCATCTCGCGAGAAGACGCAAAGAAAGAAGAGGCCGTGGACGGAGGCACACCAGCTAACCAGGAAGAGATTACATTCTACTACTGCACTGAATTCCTGATTAACCTCGCCGATTCCGCTGCCACAAAACAAAATATCAACACATTAAGAGAACATTTTAACAACCTTGGAGATAGCACACTAATTGTGGATGACGGTAGCATAATTAAGGTCCATATTCACACAAACAACCCTGGCTTGATCCTGGAAGAAGGAATCAAGTGCGGGATGCTAACCGATATAAAAATAGACAATCTGTGGGAGGAAGCGGAAGAAAAAAAGAGAAAAGCCAATGCAAAAAAACACACAAGACAAGAAGTTAACGAAGATATTGAATATGGGTTCGTTGCTGTAGCTTCTGGGAACGGTTTGTGTGATCTTTTTGCGAGCTTGGGCGTTAACAATGTTGTTCGCGGGGGGCAAACCATGAACCCCAGCACAGAAGAGCTTTTGATAGCAATCGAGGCAACTCCCTCCAAAACTGTTTTTGTTCTGCCAAACAACAAGAACGTAATAATGGCAGCAGAGCAAACCGTTAAACTGGCGGATCGCAGGGTTGTGGTATTGCCCAGCCGAACCATTCCGCAGGGAATTGCTGCTATATTTTGCTTCAACGAAACCGCAGATCTAAAAACAAACCAATTGGCAATGAAAGAAGCAATAGAAAGAACTAAAACTGGACTAATCACCCATGCAGTACGCAATTCAAAGGTCGGCGGGAAAGAGATTAAAACCGGCGATATCATTGCAATAGAAAATGGGAAGATCAAATTCGCAGAGAAGGATTGCGTGCAAGCATGCATGCGATTGATCAAACAATTGACAAAAAAGCAAAGTAGTTGCTTAACATTATTCTACGGCGAAGGAGTAAGCGCCGAAGAGGCGGCCAATGCAGAAGCGCAAGCGCGCAAAAAATATAGCAACCTGGAAGTAAATGTTATTGATGGCGGCCAGCCTGTTTATCACTTTATCATTTCGATTGAGTGAGCAACATGAGAAGTTTAGCCGATTCCATAAAAAAGTATATAGACCAAAACCCCATTCGTTTTCACATGCCAGGGCATAAGGGGATAGGCACGCTTGAGCAATATGACCTAACAGAGCTCCCTGGCTTAGATAATCTTTATAATAGCCGTGGGTGCATAAAAGAACTTGAAAACAACATAGGCAACCTCTACGGCTGCAGGAGCATAATCAGCACCGGAGGCGCAACGTTATGTATCCAGACCATGATGGCCAGCACCTTAAACCCGGGCAATAAAATTATTGTGGACCGGCACATACATATTTCTGTGCTCAACACCATGATTCTTCTGGATCTTCATCCTGTTTGGATATACCGAGCAAGCTCTGCAAGGTCTCCGTTTGGGGCGGTAATCACAAAAGAGCAACTAGCAGCAACCATAAAAGCCAACCCAGATGCCAGAGCTGTGTTTGTCACCGGCCAGGACTACTATGGGTTTTCGCCAGATTTGAAAGCACTATCTGGGGTGTGTAAACAGAATAAGCTGCCGTTATTGGTTGACAACGCGCACGGAGCATATCTCAAATTCCTGAACCCCAGCGCCCACCCGATTGAGCTAGGGGCCGACATGTGCTGTGATTCTTGGCATAAGGTCTTCCCCACTTTTACCGGCGCCGCTGTTTTGCATATGCAAGAGCAATTCGACCCCACATTTGCCAAACAACGGATGCGACTATTTGGTTCATCTAGCCCCAGTTACCTGGTAATGAATTCAATAGACAACTGCCTTGACTACATAAAAACCCAATTTGCCCCGAACTTCAAAGATTTCATCAATCGCCTTGCGAACTTAAAAGAAGAATTAAAGGCACTGGGATTCCAGCTTTTAAACGAAGACGAAAACAGCTTCTTAAAATTAACAATCTCTGGTGTGCACCGCGGCGTAACCGGATTCGAGTTGCAGGAAAAATTAGCCAAGCAAAGAGTATATGTTGAGTATGCCGACCACAACTGTGTTATATTACTAGTGGGAACGCAGAACGCCAAAACGGAATTTGCGCAGCTAATCAACATATTAAAAACAGCAAGCTCCCGCCCCGCAATCCCCATGAGCACCTACTCTTTGCAAAGCCCATTAATCCAAAAGAAAAGTTTACCCGCTGCAGCTTGGGGGAGATATAAGCAGATTGCACTAAAAGACTGCAACGGTTTAGTTGCCGGCTTGCAAGAGTTAAAATGTCCACCTTGTGTCCCGTTAATAATGCCAGGCGAGGTTATTGATTCCGAGGTCATAAATGTATTAAAATTATGTAGGTACCATTCAATAAATTGTGTGGGGTGAATTATGAAGCTAATTATGGCAGTGGTTTCCAGTGACGATAGCAACAATGTAATTAAAGCGCTAACTAAAGATGGGTTTGCAGTCACCAAACTCTCTACAACAGGCGGCTTTTTATCCACAGGGAACACAACCATCCTTATCGGCATCGAGGATGAAAAAGTGGATGCTGTGCTTGGGATTATTGAAGGAAAAAGCAAAAGTCACAGCAAAGTTGTACCAACCTCTGCATCTTATGGCACTGGAGTATATTCAGCATTTCCAATAGATGTAAAAGTGGGTGGCGCAATCGTCTTTGTTTTAAACGTGGAACGTTTTGAGAAGATATGAAATGGTTGAGTTTTTCTACAAACAAATAGAAGCAGAAGCCATTTTTACAGGCTTGCTGCAAGCAGGGTTTCCATCCCACGCGATATTACTGCTCGGTGACCAATTTAAATGCGATATATTTGCCACCTTTGCCGCGGCGAAAGCCCTAAACAAAGACATTCTGGATTTCGCGCGGGACATACCAGCGCACCCAGATTTTGTACTCTTAGCGAAAACAGAAGAGGCGAGCACCATTACGGTAGACGACATTCGCACCCTCAAGCAAGCAGCACAAAAAAAGACATGTGCGGCCCCACGGAAAGCCTGCGTAATCCAGGCCGCGCAGAGGATGATGCCGGCTGCGCAGAATGCGTTGCTTAAGCTTATTGAAGAACCGCCGGGTGGAATTTGCTTTTTGCTCACGGCACCAGACAAGGCCCACCTGCTGAGCACCATCCTCTCTCGAGTTGTTTCTGTGATTTTAAAGCCCTTAACCAATGATGAATGTGCTAAAATTTTGAAGCTACATATCCCTCAAATTGCCGATGCGCACTCCGTGCAGCTAAGCGACATGTTCAACGGGAACCTTGACCTATGCATTCAGTTTGCACAGCATGAAACCGCAAATGAAATCCTGGAATCGGCGAAGAGCTTGGCTGAGGACCTTAATAGTCACAAACTTTACAAATTAATGACAAGCCTAGGCAAGCTAAAAAATCGCAGCGCGTTGCACCTGACTTTGATTGCCGCAAAGCATCTTCTCATTGAAAAATGCCGCAGCAAACCGGGCAACGCAGTTAAAATTCTGCCGCTGGTTGGGATCATAAATGAAGCGCTAGAACGCGTATATCAAAATGCCAACCTAAATTTAACCATAAGCTGGCTTTTGGCAAGCTTGTGCGCAAAAAACACCCAGGACGTGCGTCCTGCTACCTGCCAAACGAACCAAAACCCAGGCAGCATAACAAGGCAGCACAAAACGTACCCCCGCTAGTTCTCGGCCCACAAGGCTGGCACAGCCCATCGATTTTCGTGAGGAGCTTCAAATCGCCTAATGTTAAACGCAACAAACAGCAAGGCAAACCACAGGCATGAGTAACGTCGCGGAAGGCCCTTCTTTAAGGAAAAGCAACTGGCAGATCGCCCAGCCAATCGGCGCGCACAAACAGCAAGCAATCTACGGCAAGACTGCCACAAAATCAAGGAGTTCTTTGGAAAGCCGCAAATCGCGTGGAGTTTTTTGCTCTCTTCCCCAGCATTTTTAAAGATTAAGAAATCAACGCTGGGCGTTGCGGCGGTTCATAGGCGAGATTGGCCCTTGGGAATGGCAGTTAGTTAGTCAGGATGGTGTGTTGATTTTGGATATTTTGTTTGCCAAAACGTCAAGGTTCGGTGACCTAATTCGGTTAAAAACATGTCAAAAAGTGGAAGTTGGTTCTTGCATATGTTTTCTTGGCCCTTCCAATAATCCAGAATATGCGGAGGTGTTTTCCAAAAGGGCAGCAACACCAAACGAAGAAGCGGGAGAGTTGCCAGAGATTCTGAGGGTTGCGGATGAAAATGACAAAAAAACATTAAGCAAGTTCGCAAACATAAAAGCACGAGCAATCACACAATGCAAAGCATTAATCCAACAGCAGGAGCTGGGAATGAAGCTCTGTGAAACCGAATACGACCATCACAAAAATAAATTCTTCTTCTATTTCAAATCGGAAAAACGCATAGATTTCAGGCAGCTGGCAAAGGATCTGGCTTGCAAACTTCGGGCAAAAATAGAATTCCGGCAGCTAAATGTTCGGGAGCAAGCAATGAGAATTGGCGGCCTTGGTCTTTGTGGCCGCGAAGCTTGCTGCAGATCTCTCCCGACTTTGAAAAATTTCGACAGCAAAGCACTAAAGAAGGCGAGAGAAGCGGGGTATTTGCAGAGCAAAGTGTATGGGGCATGCGGAAGATTTATGTGCTGCCTCGCATTTGAACAATTGTCCAGCTATCAACCACATAACAAGAAAACAAACCCCACATCCACCCAAAAATTAACAACCAAACCGGATCATCAAACAAAGCAGCCCTCCACAACAAAAACAAAAAAAACGAGCAAACCCCTGCAGCCACAAAAAGGAATACCAAAAGCGGGAAACCAAGCTCCACAGAATCCCAAAACAACCAAACCACCCATGCAGAAGCGTGCTCCCAAAAATATCAACCAGCAAGAAAAAAACAAACCGGAACTGCCTGCGCGGCCAGAAACGTAGCGGACCTCTGAGCAACCATAGTATGCGGCTTACAGCGGTTGCGATCACTCTAAGAGGCTAAGATGTGGCGAGGGAATAACTAACCGCCTGCATACAACCGGAGTTTGCTGCCATAGTTCGTGTGCTTTTGGGTGCTTCGGAAACTGCCGACATCCGGTTAATAAAAAACTGGCCAGCACCTACAACGGTTGATCAAATCGCGCAGCACCAGAACAAAAAGCAAAGGGATTCAATGTCGTCAAGGACAGAGGCGCCGCTCACACATCTGGTGCCTGCAAGGAGTAGCAGCTGATCTCAAAACGAACACAAGCTGCTTGCTGTACGCTAGTTTGCGGGCTGGTTTCTGATGTTTGTGGTTGCAGTAATTGTGTGTCGCTGGGTTCTACCTGCAACGGTCTATTGGCTTGGTGGCGTTAAACCATTTGAGGAGGAGATCTCGAAAAATGGCGGTTTTTTTGCTGTCACGGGCAGAGGAGAATATAAAACGAGAATTAACCAACATCCTGCGAGATGTTAAAGATTACCGGGTTGCCAACAACCTGTTTAGTGTTGTTGCCGTTGATCTCAGCCCGGATCTTTCTCATGCCAAAGTTTATATTAGGTCTCTCTTGCAGGAGGTGGATGAAAAAAAACTACTAAACGGTCTAAACAGCGCCGCCGGATTTGTGCGTAGCCAGCTCGCATTAAAGATCAAGCTGCGCAAAGCGCCAGGGATCATATTTACAATCGATAGGTCGGCCCGTAATTGGGAAACGGTAAATAACAAGCTGCAAGAGATAAGGGGTAAATGAATGGCCAACAACGACCAAGAGGCAATGGACAGCATAGTTAAAAAGCTCAGAGAGTCTGATTATATCCATATCATCACGCATCAGTCTCCAGATCCAGACACGTTAGGGTCCGGGCTGGCTCTTTGCTTCGCCTTACAAGGGTTAGGGAAAACGGTAAAGCTTGTTTATGACGCCCGTTTCGCACAAAAAAATCGCTTTTTGTTTGATGGATATGTGGATTCCGATTTCCCGGCGCAGGTGTTGGTAACCGTAGACATTGCCGCTCCGCACCTTTTCCCGGAAGCCGTGCCGCAAGATCTCAATATCGACATTTGTATAGATCACCATATGCACAATGAAATCATGGCAACATGGAAGCTTGTTAAACCATCAGCAGCAGCTACAGGCGAGATTGTTTATGATCTAATACAGCACCTAGGCGCCACAATCAGCCCGCAGATTGCTAAATGTTTGTATACGGCGATAGCAACAGACACATACTGCTTCCGGCAAGAAAGCACAACAGCAAGGTCACACCAATTAGCAGCAGAGCTCATTAGAGCTGGCATAGATCACACAGACATCAATCACCGCATGTTTGCATCAGAATCGCTTAAAGACTTTGAATTAAAGAAAATGTTCTTCGCGAGTGTAGAGTTTTTCTATGGAGGAAGAGCAGCAATTGTGGCAATCACCGAAGAGATGCTGCAAAAAGCTGGTCTGGAGCAAGAACAGCTCGACAACACCCTCTATTCAGAACTGATAAAAATTGAAGGGGTGCAGCTAAGCGCCGTGTTACGGGAACAAGACAAGCTGGTAAAAATATCAATCAGAACTAACAAGCCATACAATGCAAACGACATAGCCAAGCAGCTACACAATGGCGGTGGCCACAAACGCGCCGCTGGCTGCTCCACGCCAGGCCCAATTGCCGCGGCAAAACTCGCCCTGATCAACAAGCTGGGAGAGATTTTGACGTGAATGGGGTTTTGGGAATAAACAAACCGCCTGGATTCACATCATTTGACGTTGTTGCAAAATTACGAGGCATCCTAAAAGTAAAGAAAATGGGTCACGCCGGCACTCTTGACCCAATGGCGACCGGCGTCCTCCCCATTTTGATCGGCAAAGCCACCAAAATATTTGATCTAATTCCAGATGAATACAAAGAGTATCTGGCGGATTTTCAATTCGGCATCGAGACTGATACGTTGGATATTACCGGCCAGATTCTAAAACGCACACCAGCAGCGGTAACAATAAACACCATTAACAATGTTTTGCCCTCGTTTTTTGGGAAAGTATCGCAGAAAGTGCCAGCGTATTCAGCTGTCAAAATCGCAGGCAGAAAGCTTTATGAATTGGCACGAAAAGGGTTGGTTCACCAGACCCCTAGCCGCGAAGTAACAATAACAAAACTAGAAATCAAGGAATATGGCTACCAAAAGCAGGCGGGGGTACTTTTGGTTGGCTGCTCTGCTGGCACGTATATACGTTCACTTGTTGCCGATATCGGCGAGGTGTGCGGCTGCGGGGCGGTTTTGACTGGGCTTGTGCGGTTGCAAAGTTGCGGAATAAAACTGGAGCAAACCCTAAATCTAGATGATATCGATGTGCTCATTAAAAACGACAAGCTGGCTGAAAAACTGATTGGAATAGATACTTTTTTCACCGAATTCGATGCTTTGAGTTTGTCGCAACAGGACACGCAGCACTTTTTGCATGGAGCAAAGATCCCAATTGCAACCATAAAAGATGCCAACCTGATAAAAATATATGATGCCGACGGTAGCTTTTTGGGTTTAGGGAGATCCACACACGGCGTTCTAACCGTCCACAAGCTGCTGGTGTAAGAGGATAGCGCTTGCTAAAAACCATAATTGTATGACAACGCAAGTAGGCTCTCTTGAAAAGCTCTCCACAACAGCGCTGGCATTTGGTAATGTTTTGGTTTGATAATATTTGCAGCTGCCGACACGCAGAGTACCTTTCCTTCAAATAAAGAAAAACAAAAAAACAAGAAGGAATCTAGCCGGTGATTGCCAGAATTGTGCTTGCGATCGGCTGTCCGATCGGTGAACGCCAGGCAATTGTCAACAAAGGAGGAGCAAGAATTGAAGCCGCCGGCAATTGTTGCATTGGGTTTTTTCGACGGGGTACATGTTGGGCACCAACAGATAATAAAGGAGATGTTCAAGCCAGCGTACCGAGATCTTGTGCCAACAGTATTTACCTATCAAATCACTAGCAACTGCCCAAACGCAAAAAAAAACCAACAGCAAATACTCACAACTGAAGAAAAATTAAAAAAATTGGAATTTTTGGGAGTAAAGCAGGTCGTCTCCCCGGATTTTAACGAGATCGCGAGAATGTCTGCAGAGTTTTTTTTTCAAGAGTGGCTGGTTAATAGATTGCACGCGCAAGTGGTGGTTTGTGGAAAGAACTTCCGCTTTGGCCACCAACGCATGGGAAATACCAAGCTTTTGAAATCCCTGTGCAAGGAAAACAATATGAAGCTGGTGGCGAAACCTCTCTTTTCTATTGCTGGCGAAATCGTAAGTTCCAGCCTGATCAGAAAGCTTTTGCAAAAGCAACAACAAAGCAACGCAAACGCGCTTCTGCTACCCATTCACAAAGACGCAAGCAACCAGCAAAAAAAGAGTCTTAACACTTAGAAAAAGCCGGCGCCCAGAAGAGACAACAACCAGAGTCGTTTCTCTTCCGCAGCTGGCCTTTGCCAGGGAAATTCCGCCACTGCGCGCTGGGAATCCACACAGCACCTGCTATCACGGCGCCGGCGCAGCTTTCACCAAAATGCAAATGACCCCTTGGGTAATCGCGGCGTGCGCCGATGGGCAAGAGCACTAAGCACCAAACGAGGCAGTAGCCAGGGCGCGGGCCAACCAACGAAAAGATGGGCGCAGGGAACAAAATGTCTTGGCAAAATCTTCAGCTGCAAGCACTGGCGAAGGGACACAGGCACAACAACGGAAAGCATGCGGAGCGTAATCCCCTGACACCTGCTAAAACAAATACCGCAATAACTACAGACGTTGCTGGTGCTCACAAGCAACAAACGAAACAGCAGCAAATCTGCACCAACACCCGACCTGAAAGGGATCCAAAGGACAAGAAGATATGTCATTTTGGAGCTGCGGCGCACGTCACCATCGACGCCAGCGCAATGCCGGCGAGTAAGCAGAGACAGCACTATGAAATCTTCAAGGGGATTAACAGAAGTTCGTTAAGAAGGAGGTCTTTTCCATTGGAGCGCACCTTTGAAACTCTTAAAAACGAAATAAAGTCCTGCCAAAAATGCGATCTTTGCCTAACCAGAAAAAACACCGTCTTTGGCGATGGCATAGCAAAAACCAAGCTCTTGTTTGTTGGTGAAGCTCCAGGACAGATGGAAGATGAAATGGGGCTGCCATTTGTTGGCCGATCTGGCAAACTCTTGGACAAAATGCTTGCTGCTGTTGACATATCACGAACAAAAAACATGTTCATCACAAATATCGTAAAATGCCGGCCCCCAAACAACGCTGATCCCACCGACACACAACGGCAAGCATGCGCTGAATACCTAAAGCAGCAAATTGATTTGATATCTCCCAAAGTGATTGTCTGTGTTGGAAGAATCGCCGCCACAAGCCTAATAAACCCGGATTTCCGAGTAACAAAAGACCATGGGAAAATATATAAAAAAGGCGAAATTGATTTTATGGGGACCTTCCACCCATCTGCATTATTGCGGTTCCCGCAGAACAAAGAAGAGGCATTCAAAGACTTTTTAACCCTGAAAAGTTTTCTCGCGCAACTATCATAAACACAAGCAGCATGGTGCAAACCGCCCACATCAGTAATGCAAAAAACATATAAAGGCGACATGCAAGCACGCGCAACAAAAAAGATCAGACGGCTGCATCCCGCTAACAGTAAATTCCCGTCACGGTCAACGCACCCAGCCAGCATTGCCATTCAAAATTCACAGAAAAGAGAAGCAACATGAGCGAATTTGTGATATAATTAAGCTTACAATGGGAAACGCCAAAAGGAGATGAGGAAGTTATGGGAACGAACTCCGCAGAGCAGCATGTTTTAGGGAATCTCAAGCTTTCGGACCATGTCGTTGAAACCATCGTGAAGACAGCAACCAATGAGATCAAGAATGTTATGTATGACGCCGGGTCTGGCTTTGGCTTACGAAACATGCTGGATGACTTGTTGCCAAGATCGCAAAAAATAACGGTAAACGAGGGCGCAATAAGTGTGAATTTGCGTGTAAAGGTCCTGGCAGCCACCAACCTTAACGATAGCGCGAAAAAGGTGCAAGAAAATGTAAAAAACGCCATCCAGAACATCACTGGTTTTTTTGTTTCTAAGGTCAATGTAACCATTTCAGGGACCTACAACAGTAATGCAACAGAAACAAAAGAAGATGATACAAAGAACACGCTCCAAAATGAATAGAAGAAAAGCAAGAGAATATGCATTTTTGATCTTATTCCAAAAGATGTTTTTTGCCAACCTCACTTGGGAAGAACTTGCGCAAAAAAGCATCGATAATGGCTATGTCGAACAGGATGATTTCACCGATAGCTTATGCGAATTAGCCGCTATCCACATGGAAGAAATCGATTCATTAATGGCGCCAAATTCCAAAAATTGGGATCTTAATCGCATCTCAAAAGTTAACATCACAATCCTGCGCTTGGCCATAACGGAGATAAAATATATGCAAGACATCCCGTTTAAAGTTTCGGTGAATGAAGCGCTTGAGTTGGCAAAAAAATTCGCCACGCAAGAGGAAGTAAAATTTGTTAACGGAGTGCTCGCAGGCGTCATCATCGAGCTAAAACTAGGCTGAATAATAAAACCATTGAGCGGCGGGAAGTTACCGTGAGCGCGGAGGACTGGGAGCCAATAGGCGAAAATTGGCGGACAGTCGCTGAGAGATCATTTATCAATATTGCTATTTCCAAGGCAGCAGCAAATGGCAGTTTTGTGCTGGTCTATGGGAGCAAGTTATTGGCCATTGAATGGCTTCTCTCCTTGTGACAATCGTGGCAATCGATTATCCAGCTAGTAAGCTGCGGCGATAAAAGCTCCCCAGGAGGCACTACGGCCCGGCGTGGTTGTTGGTCACTCAAACGCGAAACAAGCAAAGGAGGCGAAAGAAAAAAACAAAACTGCTCATGCAATAAAATTGCAGCATAAAACAGGTGGCAAATCTTGTTCGCCGCCAAAGGACAAAAAAATAGCAACCAAAATGTATCGGAGGGGATTAGTGGGATAAACAGATAAGCAAAGGAGACATCAAATGAAAACGAGGAGGTTAATATTTGTAGTACACGCCATTTGGATAATCGCATCAACGGTTTTTGTCGCCAACGCGAGCAAACCAAGAACAACATTCGTTGCTATTGTAGCCGGTGCTCCTATCATGGAAACCCACGCGGAAAACAATGGTAATCTTCCGGGATGGGTCAATGTGGTACACGCCGATACAACCGGAGGCCAACCGGCCCACTTTGTGTTGGCAGCTGGGGACTGTGTCTCTATTTGTGTTGGATCGACAGACCTGGCCGTTCGCTACTTCAGCGCGCCACCGTGGCTGCAGTTGGGCGAAGAACCTGTCGAGAGAGCATCAGAAGTGCCACCAAGATCGGCAGCCGAAATCAACTGGGGCATCCATGCACCCGTTGCATACTGGCCAGAAACACCAGACGGCATTGCCGCGTATCGACAAGTGCTCTTTGTACCAAGGACTTTCGTGTTGTTAGAACAAAATGGAAGCGTACCCATACAATGGGAAACGAGAAGCCGTTTTGTGCAAATCGTGACCGTGGCACCCGTCCCGGCGGTAGGGCCTTTTCGCGTTGACGAGCTAAAGCTAACAATTCCCAACGATGCGGCATCAGGAGCTGAAGCAAGACTTGTTTTTGCAGTCCATGCAGAACAAACGACCGTGCTTCTGCCGGTGAAAATCGTGGTAGCATAAAATCGCCAAATGGCTTGCTGCTGGGGTGGCAACAGCAAAGCAAATTGTTAGCTGTTGCAATGTAATACTTATGGATGCGCCAAACCATCAGGGCAAACCCAATTTGGTGCTTCGCAGGAAAGATCTTCCAGTGTTAGGTGTTATTCTTGGGGAAATTACTGGTCGTGCTTCCTCTCCAGGGCAACGCGACGTAAATTGCCAGCCTTTGTGCGCAACAGCTTGCTGGTGGCAGCGGCACCAACAGCATTCGTTGAGCAGTATTAGCAGCATTTATCACAGCTTGATGTCACATTGATGGTAGCCGCTATTTTGCCGGCAGGAGGCAGCGCTGCTCAGCAGCTTGGTCAGCCAGCACAAGCAACAGACGTCCGTTTTGGTGTTGCCCGTAGCAAAAATCAGGCCAGTACTGCGCGTTTCCGGCAGATCGCTGTTGTCGCAAGGTGCCATAGCGAGCAGAAGATTGTTGGATCTTGTTCATGGGCCTTGTTCGTAGAAAACCGTACCGCCAGGCGACACACGACGGTCAAAGCTTGTGGTGTGTCATGGCGAAGCCACAACACTCAGCAGCTTGTGGGTGGTCGCGCCATCAACGCTCTTTTAGCTGCCTGTTAGCAGAATTTATCACGGCAGTGTTGATCGTTGCGTTTTTCATCTGGGAATTCGACAGCGTGAGTGGACGTCATCGTTGATGCGTTTTTGGTTGGCAAGCGCCGCACCTCACGGATGTATTTTTTTGAAAGTAGAACGAAGCACAGCAATGTGCACGCGGCCGGACAGCCGAGCTACCCACGGCCCTGTAAAGGGTTCCAACAAACAACAGGGGCAGAGTCAGCTGCGGATTTGGCCAAGAGAGGGGGCGCAATTGTTGATTGACTTTCTACCGCCGTAGGGATTCACAAATCAGCCACCAACACAAAACAAATCATCTGCAAGAACTAAAAAACAGTAAATAAGGGGTAAGTGAAAATGAAATCAAGGAAACTATCTTTTGCATTAGCCGCCATCTTAGCAATCGCGTCAACCATTAATTTGGCAAAGGCCCTACCGCCTGACATCTGGGAGATTGTGCTGTATCGCTTTGGGGAGGATGGTGTGCCAACAGAGGTGCCCACCGGTCCAAATGGCATCACAACTCTGAGAACAGAAGAAAAAGAAATAAAAGTAGCATTTGGCGCTTGCCTTCCTGCCGAGAGTCAGGCAACCGGCAATCTTGATCGGTTCGGCTCTCGTCTCCAAGCCTTATCATGCTGCGAAGTTAAAGGTTGTTGGCTTCTCGGAGTCGAACACCTTCGTTCCTATTTAAGCGGAGCACCTGTACCTGAAAGGACGACAGCTTCCAGCGTTTTTGCCTTTTTTCCGTGGGCTCCCGCTGTAACAGTTGAACATACCAGGCCCTCCACGCTTTGTGCGCTGTTCCTTTTAACAGCTGCGAGAGCCGAGGTTAAGGTTACACTAGCCGTTAGGCATGAAGACGGCTGCCTTTCATTTGTGCCGTTTACGTTTTCCATCGACCTACAAAAAGCGAGCCAGCCAAGCGCCGTGGTCGGGGAAATAGCCAGAACAAGAGCAACGGATTGCGAAAGTAGCGGCTGCTTACCAAAAGCAGTAGCTAGCTTGCAGGACGAAACAAATAGAACCAACGAGATGCGCACAACATTAAGAGGTGTCGCGGAACTCCGAGTTGATGGCGACGAGGAAGAACAAGACGAAACAGAGGGCTCTTTTGCCGTTCACAGAAGCCCGCTTGTAGATTTCAACAAACCAGATGCAACTGACAGCTGGCGCGAAAGCCGGAGGCAAGACTTGTCAGGCAGCAGCGACGAGGAACCCATCAGCACGGAAGGCCTTACACCTTTTTTTGCGCAAGAATCTAGACCGGGAGCGGACGGTTGGGTGTCTGCTCGTGGCACGCGGGGCGCCACGAGAAAGCAGGCAAGGCTAAGGCAACAATCGGCACCACGGTTTCATTCGTGTTCTGTTACGAGAGCAATGGGCGCAAAAGAGCATAACACAAATCCAAGCTCTGGCACGGTCAGCCGCCCGCGCGTGGTCGCATTTCCGCCTGGCCTACATATGCCAACGGCATCGCCGTTGGTTCGTTGGTAAGGCCGACCGTAACAATGCTCACAACAAAAACGTTGACAGCTTCTAAAAAAGAAAACGGACAACCAGAAATGGCGAAAGAGACCAGCGGCAAAAAAATAGGCAGCACCGGCGACGGATGCATCAGAATGCTAACGCTTGGCCGAGCTTGGGTTTGTGGGAGCTGCGGCAACAGGCTGGCGCTGAGGAGGTGATAAGCGGGGCAAGGATAGTCCAGGCGGAGCAATCATAAACGGCACCGCGCAAAAAGCAGGACCAGAGCACTAGCAACGTGGTACTGCTTGAGGGCCGCTGAAATTTACAAAATAAAAAAGGAGAAAAAAACCATGATAAAAAACAAAACAAGGAACCTAGTAGCAATTTTAACCATTATCTTCGTGGCAATCGTTGCAATGGAGAATACTGCCTGCGCCGGGCCAGAGTGGTATCTTTTCTGTGTAGACGTAAGACGCGTTGGACAGCCAGCACCTGACTTGATGATCAACGGTAGAGCTTCTGCGAGGTCTTTTGCCGCCAAGAACCCGTTGGTAGCCAAAACAGCGTCGCTGGATGAGTCGGCGGAAATAATCGTCCCCGCTGGTAGGATCGCACGCTTTGTTCCTTGTTGGCTGTCAGCCGACACGCCCACCCTCCAGACTGATGGCAGCTGGGACCAGGGAACGCCAAATGAGTACTTGTTTCCAACTCACTGCAACGCAAACGTTGAAGCATTGCAGAGTAGTTTCTTGGAGGATGCCACAAAAGTAGAACCCGTCCCAGCACCCGGCGTAGTAGTTAGCACAGCGAAGGGCAGGGCTTTTTTGTTCGGCGGAAGCGACAAATGCCCGACAGCAGTCGACAAAGCAACAACGGTAATCCAGATAGATTGTAGGCATGCCGAAGAGAGCGAAGTAGGCGGTTTTTTTCTAATTGGTCCTGATGAGCGGCCTACGTACATTGAGGTTCATGTAAGCGAACACGCCTAGCTGTTCCGCAGCAAAAAAAGAAACTGTGGCAAGGACGGCAGTGAGCAGGCATCCAAAGCATAAGCAACAACAAAGTCGGGTTCTGGGGTTTTTCTCCAGAGCCCGACTTTATTAATTCGCAACAAACCAACGGAAGAGAACAATAATCGGTTGACTTAGTTTATGGTATTTGTTTGCATGTAACCACGCAAAGCCTCAGGGATTACCACACCACCATCACTTGTTTGGCAATTTTCCAAAATCGCCGCAAAAGTTCGACCAACCGCCAAGCCAGAACCGTTCAAGGTATGCAACAGCGTTGCCTTCTCCTTTGGATCTTCCTTCTTAAACTTAATATTTGCCCTCCGTGCTTGAAACGCCTCAAAATTACTACAACTTGAAATCTCCACATACCTTCCGTAAGATGGCATCCAAACTTCAATATCATAGGTTTTTGCACTGTTTGCCCCAAGGTCGCCGCCACACAAGCTAACCACACGATATGGCAACCCAAGCAGCTGCAGCAGCCGCTCTGCATCATTTGTCAGCCTCTCTAAGCATTCATAGGAGGTTTCGGGCTCCACAAACCAAACCAGCTCCACTTTATTGAATTGATGTTGCCGGATTAACCCACGGGTATCACGGCCAGCACTTCCCGCTTCTGCACGAAAACAACCAGTGTAACCACAAAACTTAATTGGCAATTCACTCTGCAACAACACTTCATCTCGGTGAAAGTTGGTTAACGGGATCTCTCCCGTTGAAATTAGATAATAATCCAACCCCTCTAGTTTAAACATATCTTCGGCAAATTTGGGCAGTTGCCCAGTGGCAAGCATAGAAGCCTCATTTGCAATAAACGGCGCAAAAATCTCACAATATCCATGCTTGATATGTGTATCCAAAAAGAAATTAATCAGAGCTCGTTCCAATCGAGACCCCAACCCTTTGTAATAGCAGAACCTTGAACCTGCCACCTTTGCAGCCCTAACAAAATCCAGGAGCCCCAGCTTTGCACCAAGATCCCAATGCGCCAGCGCATCAAACGTGAAATTACGTGGCGTACCCCACCGACGAACTTCGCAGTTCTCTTCTGCATCGCACCCACAAGGAACGCTTTCGTGAGGAACGTTGGGCAATGAATACATCAAACCATCAAGCCGCTCTTTCAAATTGGCAAGCTCTTCGTTATATTCTTTAACAAGCTTCGCAGCCCCCGCCATCGCCGCCATAATATCCTCCACAGAATCACCGGCCTGCTTTGCCCGCGCAATCGCGTCATTTGCAGCATTACGCTCGCATTTAAGCTTGTCCGCTTTAGTGCGAATTTCTCTTTCGCATCTGTCAAGAGAAACTATCTCGTCAATCTCCGCATCATACGACTTTCCTCGCCCTCTGAGCGCATCCTTCACAATCTCCGGATTCAACCGAATCAATTTGATATCCAGCAATTAACTCACCCACCTGATAAAATCTTATGCCATATGCCAACACCCAACACCTCAACAAAGACCACACAAACCTCACACAAGACTGTCAAAAACACACACAAGCAACGCCACCAGCCAGCTACCACAAATCACACAATACGAGTACCTGGCCTCCATTTTGCTCTCCCTGTGGGAGCGCCTTACCAATGTGGAAAACTCGGTGGAAAATGTTGAATAACCCCGATTGCAGCTTATGTAGTCCACCCATTTGGCCAATTGGATTTTCCACATTACCACAACCCACGCGGCCGTAAACCGCTCAAACTTTACACAAAATTGCGCTCCCGCAGCCATTTGAGGCCACCGACCTTGCTGCTAAAGTCATATCTCCTGCCTGGGCAACCCTCACAACAAAAACTCCTAATTTTTCATTGATAACTGCGTCATTTTTCAAAATCACAAAATCACACCAACGGATGCTTCCTGCAAAGCTCTGCCACTTCACCAACAATATGTGGCTTTTTGCCTTCAAAATCGGCCGCCGCCATATGGATCCAACCAGCGATTTTGCGCATGGCGCACTCGTCGAAACCACGAGTTGTTACTGCCGGCGTTCCAAGCCGCATGCCACTGGTTACAAATGGGCTTTCAGAATCATTTGGCACAGTATTACGGTTTGCGGTTATATTTACTGTATCCAATCTTTTTTCCAGCTCAGCGCCCGTAATCCCCATGTTTTTCAGATTTATCAACATAAGGTGATTATCTGTGCCACCAGAAACTAATTCAAAGCCAGCAGCCATTAAAGATTCCGCCAAAACAGCCGCATTCCGCACTACCTTTTTCTGATAGTCGGCAAACTCCGGCTCCAGTGCCTCTTTAAAGCAAATTGCCTTGGCAGCAATCGTGTGCATAAGCGGCCCGCCTTGAATGCCAGGGAAGATCGCCTTATCGATCTTTGTGGCGAACTCGTTTTTGCAGAGAATAAGCCCACCACGTGGGCCACGCAGAGTTTTTTGGGTGGTGGAAGTAACAAAGTCTGCGTAAGGCACCGGCGACTGGTGCAATCCCGCAGCAACAAGCCCTGCGATATGCGCCATATCCACCAACAAATACGCTCCACATTCCTTTGCGATTTCGCCAAAAATCTTAAAATCTATTGCCCTGGAGTAGGCACTTGCGCCAGCAATGATCAATTTGGGTTTTTTATCCTGCGCCAGCTTGCGAACCACATTATAATCAATAAACCCCGTCTCAACATCCACCCCATAATGGATCACATCAAAAAAAGCACCAGAAATATTAACCGGCGACCCATGGCTCAGGTGCCCACCATGTTGAAGCCCCATACCCAAGATGCGATCACCGGGCTTCAGCACAGCGAAAAAAACCGCCATATTCGCCTGCGACCCGGAATGCGGTTGAACATTCGCATGTTCCGCGTTAAACAACAATTTCGCACGCTCTATTGCAAGATTTTCAACAATGTCAACATATTCCCCCCCGCCATAATATCGCTTGGATGGATATCCTTCTGCATACTTGTTGGTTAAAACACTCCCCATAGCCGCCAAAATCGCGCTGGACACAAAGTTTTCGGAAGCAATCAATTCGATGTTGCTATTCTGCCGGTTAAGCTCCAATCTGATAGCATCTGCCACCGCCGCATCAAAGCCCGCTAACAGCTCAATGTTTTCTGGCAGATTCTTCCCTAAAACCATGAATTTTCCCCCTCTTTAATAAAGTAAAATCAGAATCATATACCACCAATCAACGGCTCCCCCTCCATTCCAATCCAAGCGTTTGCTGTGCCCCTGAGGATGGCTGCCAGCCGCTGCGTCCACCGCGCGGCAGGATAGCTCCGGCTACAAGGGGGAGTTTTCGTCGTCGTTGTCAACGAACAAAACATGATCACCCCGCACAGCGCTTGTTGCAATCCCCCTTGCTTGCCCCGGCAACAATAAAAAGGCGCTGCTAACCTACAGCGGCATTGCTCCTCCTTGGCAACAGGAACAACGCAACAACAAGGAAATTTTCAGCGCCGTTTTTCTACTAATCTACACTACTGGATCCGACCGCAAGGCTTTTGTCGTTGTGACTGCCATCGCTGTTTGGTCGCCAGAACGAAAATCACCTGCCACGTCGTCGTTACGCCTCTTCCTCGTAGTCCTCTTCCATTTGCCGCTCGCCGACTACAACCTCAATGTTATAGTTGGCTGATCCCGCCCCAAAAGGTAATTGCGCAACAAAACGAAAACGAACGGACGGCGAGCTGCCCGCAGCACGTTCTAACCGGTAAGACACAGCCGGAGCATCCAGCTGTCTTGTAAGACTCCAACCATTCACTGCAAGAACAAAATGCCTGCCGGCAGTGGGTAGCTGGAAAAGAGGTAGTTGCGGCTGGCCACTAGTTACGGCGAGCTGCCCACGCTGATCCAACGCAGCGCTCATGTGAGTTCCTGCGGGCAGATCTTGTACAGCACCCGCGGGCAAAAAGCGTTGTCTTCCCGCCTCGGGAGATGCGACAGCGACCGCCATTCCGCCGGATGTTTGCGCTGGCGCTACTTCCATTGCAGCTTCTTCCAGCGAGCCCGGAACATCGACTGTCGCTATAATGCGGCCATTCCGAATGTTTACAGCCCGACGGCGCGCGGCGAACTCATCTGTGTCGGCAACAGCCAGCAAGAAATTTGTTGCTTCCCCCGGAGCAAGCCCCAAATCCAGATGCCAATATACTGGCCACCGTTCCCGGTGCTTGTGCCCGTCTCGCCGCCCGGCGTTCCAACGGATTGGCTGCATCAAAAAAAGCAGCGGTTCTGCCCCCAGCTATAGGCACGATAGGTACCAAAAAAACCGCAGGATCGGCGCTACCTATGCCAAAAAATAACCCGGTTGCTAAAAACATTATCAAGACCATTACTATTCTCTTTGTTTTGTTTGATTTCATTTTATCTTACACCTTTCTATTTTTATCACGTTTCTTTGCTGCCGTTTCTTGCTGCGCGGCTGAGAAGCCTTGCGCTGGCGCCGATCTGCGGCGTTGCTCTGCCCAGGCGTTGTTTTACGTCTGTGGTAATGAGCCACGAACCATAACGTTAAACGTCGTTATTGCCCCGGCAACAGGCAGATCTACAGTGAAGTGAAAATCGGTTGCGGGTTCGGCGTTAGGACCACAAGAAAGCGTGTAGCAGCCCGACGAGTTTTTTCCAAGCTTCCATCCATCTTGTTCCATAAACAAAGTCCGGCAGGGAGTAGAGATCTCAAAAGGAGACTGATCCGCCGAGACCGCGATAACACCGATCCGCCCTTCCGGCCCGGGAGCAGCGTCTAATAACGTGCCGGGTTCCAATGTTTGCAAGACGGCATCGGGCAAAAAACGAACCATTGCCTCGTCAGCGCTTGCAGAAATGGTTATGCCCTCCGTCTGCGTGTCGCCAATAGCTATTGCTTCTTGCAGTTCCTGCGCCTCACCGCCGGGTGCAAAGCGTTGGCGCTCGGCCGCAGAACGTTCGTTGTAGGCTTCCACGGCATCCGTGTCAGCTGCCACTAAGGCGAAAGTTGTGTACTGCCCCCGTGCAAGTTCTAAGCCCAAAACAGGATCGTCAGTTTCATCGTCTAGCCACAGCTCCTCTGCCTTGCTGACGATAGCGCCCTTTCGGTTATCGGTTATGGGTCGCACAGGGACAAAATAAAGTGCAGGAACAGCCATCACTTCCCCAAAAAATAACCCGGTTGCTAAAAACATTATCAAGACCATTGCTATTCTCTTTGCTTTGTTTGATTTCATTTTTATTTGCTCCTTTTCGTTTAAATTTTTATTTCTACTTTGCTCCTGATTAGATTCTTTCAACAGAAAATGGCCAGCCCCTGGGTATCATTGGCGCCCGCTGCACTCCTCCAAATACAAAAGTTCCTCTAACGACAGCGCATCATAGTTCGGCGGCTCCAAGCGCATCTGCTCCAGCGAAGGCCTCTCCAGCGGTTCCCATACCAAACGAACAGTGAAAAAAGCACAGGGATCGTCTGCGTTGGCGAAAGGAATGTCCAGGTGGGGGACCCTTTGCTTCGGGCAATCAATCGTCATTGCAGACAGCGGCCGTTGCTCCTCACCAGGGCCATCTACACCGTGCGTAAATCGGACAGAATCTGGATGCCAGGACACGCGCCAACCGTTCATGTCCTCCTCCTGGATGGGCCCAGGCGCAAAAAAGAAAACAGGGTCTGTTGAAACCCAATGGGGACCCACGGCAGCTATAATGACAAATTTACGTTGCCCCGCGGGAACGTACAGCAATGCTGTGCGGCCACCAGGTAATGGCAGCGTTGGCGCTGGTCCACGCAGTAGCTGCCCGGGCTCGACTTGGCCAGCGGCATCGAACGGCCGGCTACGGTAACATTGCAGTTTTTTTTCGCCAGGCTTTGGGGCACCTTTTACCTGATTACAGGTTGCCCCAATTCCGAGAAGCAGCAGCAAGACCATTGCTATTTTCTTTGTTTTGTTTGATTTCATTTTATCTTACACCTTTCCTTTTTATCACGTTTCTTTGTTGCCGTTTCTTGCTGCGCGGCTGAGAACCTTATGCGTTGGCGCCGATCGCGTTATTGCCTGAGGACTGGTTTGCTGGATGCTGTTTCTAGTTCGCCGCCCTCATGGTTACCAAAACGATTCGCGTTGTCACAACTCCTTCCCACGGCCACGATACCGGCATTTCAACGACGCAAAAAGGGATGCTGTCAGGAGCGCGATGAACTTGAAAGTACTGATTTGTTCCTGAGGGCAGCTTCGTAATCCGCCACCCATCACGCCCAACGGCCTGGCCAGCGGCCCAAACAGGAAAAACAAAAGGCTGGTCCTCGGGGGGACCAGATCTAACGCGCGGCTGGCCGTGCGAAGGGATCTCAACGGTGACGACTCCTCCTGTTCCCAACGCCCGTAGCTCAGCTGCTGAAAGAAAACGATGCTGTGCAGCGGGATCAGTGCCGGTCGAAATGCTTATCCCTGTCGTTTGCGTTTCTGCTTCCGTGATTGCTGCTTGGAGCTCGTCGGCTTCCCCCCCAGGCGCTAAGCTCTCGCATTCTCTTCGCCACTCCGCGATGCGCCGCTCGCCCTGCCCACTGGGCGCGACCAAAAGCGTGAAGTCTGCGCTGGCATCGACTCCAAGCTCTAACGGTAGTATAATCCGGCCCTCAGCGTCTACCTCCAAAAAACGGCCGTCCGTGAGAACAGCTGTTTTGATGCCGGGAGCCACGTCACGCAGCGGTGCATAAAGAACGCTCAACGCAAGGGCCCTATCACAAAAAAATAACCCTGCTGCCAAAAACATTACCAAACCTATTGCCAATTTCTTTGCTTTGCTTATTTTCATTTTTACTTCCCCCTTTTTAATATTTTGCGCGCGCGACTTTTCACCAAATGCACCCCCCCAATCTGCTTTGCCGCATTGCCGGCCTTTTTGTTTTTAGTATGCCAGCGAAAACACCATAGCAAGCGAGAACTTGACAACACAAAAGGCAACATCACGAAAGATAAAGTAAAGAAGAAAAAACCAAAAGCTTTCAACAAGAGTTAGTAGACTAAGTCACCTCGACCAACACCTTAGCAGCCAGCCCTGTCGCCTTCTGCACTTTCAACGGCAGACCGTGGGCGTCCCGTTGTTGCTGCGAGCTTTTTCCCGCCGTCGGGAGCAAGGAAAGAAGGAAAGTCGCGCTACTTCCTGATCTTATCGCTGCCGGCGGCGTGACACGAAGCACATTATAGGGGCTTTGTGGCCCGTGCGCTCTTGGTTCCGGTAACGTCACAATCTCTGCTCCGATTGGCGTTTCAGAAGGATCCACTGCCAGACAAAAAAAGCGGGCCGAATCCGAAAGAGCGATGTTGCCACATCCAAGATTAGTCGCTACCCTGACCAAAGCGTGCGTTGGTTTGTTGCGATAAACACGGAACAGAATCGCGTCATGGCCCCCCAGATAGGGTAGCGGCGGCAAATCAATTTCGTTTGTTTCCGGACAAAAGGGAAACAAGACAACAGCTGAGTCACCTGGCGCCAATTTCGGCCCAGCTTCGACATTGCTAAAGAACAGGACAAGCGCTAAAAAAATTACCAAACCTATTGCTAGTTTCTTTGTTTTGCTTACTTTCATTTTATCTTACTCCTTACTTTTTTGTCACGTTTTTGTTGCCTTTCCCCCATTCGGCCGAGCTGAACCCGTTGTCTTGCCTCCGATCGCATGGGAAGAACAAATCAGAGCCGCCAGTTCGCTGTGCCCCGTGAATGGCGATGGTGTTCCTTGCCAAAAAGAAAGAAGACGCGCGCTTTAACCTTCACCTGTGGCGCATACCTTGCTCAATCCTTATATCTGGCTACCAATTCCGAGGTAGTAACTCGAACTGCCAACGAAAAAAGAAACCAAACATAGGGCGGGAACCTGGTGGTGGAACAGGGTCAGCCGGCAAAAAATCAGCAATCCAACGACAGTTCCTGCCGCGACTGTAACAGCGAACGGAAACGCCATTTCGTCGTGCCCAGCAGCGCCTGACATGCTCATCCCTTGCGTTTGCTGGTTCGTTGCTGTTTCCGGGACAGCTGCTGGCAGCTCGTCGGCTTCCCCACACTGTACTAAGCGCACGCATTCTCTTCGGCACAACCCATGCACGCTCCTCCGCGATGAACCTCTTTGCTTCGGCGTACAAATCGTGATTGCCCCACAACTTATTTGCTAGACGGGCAACTCGAACGCCAACTCAATTTTATAAGATTTTACCACACCAAAGTAAGGCAACTTCGTTTGGAATCTAAAAGCAACAGCATTGCCCGCTCCGGCCTGCCGCACCACCTGGTAGCCGCTGGTACCACCGGGTTCAACAGAGAACCGGCGGAGTGTCCAGCCTGCCTGCTCAACCTTTTTTTCTACTTTGTGGCGCGCCAGGATGCAAAGGGGGGGACCCGCGTTGGAGAAGCAGGTCACGCAAGGTCCGTCAGGATTAGTTTGCCCGATGGGATGCTTGCCTATTATCGGCACCGTGCCAAGTCTTTGGCAGGAGCGGAAGTGACGGCACATTTCGTCCGTATCGGCGACAGCAAGCAAAAAAAGAAGCGTTTCGGGGTCGCGACTCCGTACAACGAACTTCCAATGCCCTAGACCGTCGTCAACCAAAGGCTTAGCTTTTGAGAAAACAGCGGACAAACCGTGCTCTACACCGGCGAATATAAACGGTTCTACCGGAATAAGAAAAACTCCTGGCTCCGCCCTGCCGACGCCAAAGAACAAACCTGTTGCTAAAAACATTACCAACAGCATTGCTAGTTTCTTTATTTTATTGCTTTTCATTTTAACTTACACCTTTCTTTTTTTGTCACGTTTTTGTTGCTTTCTCCTCGCTTTGGTAGCGGAACCCGTTAACGAGCAACCGATCGCTGCTGTGATCGCGCCCCGTACACAAGGGGAGCTGTGCCACATGTATAGCGGCACCCATCCAAGAACCGGAAAGACGGGCGCTTGGCCGTGAGCGTATAGAGGAGGGCCTTACTCAATCTTTACAATTGGCTGCCAAGCTTCCTCCCGTCGCGTTCGTCCATAAGAAATCAAATAACGCATAGGAATAGGGACCTCTGTTGATGCCACACGGACTTGCGGTAATGTAATTTCCACCAAACGGCCGAACCCAGGACAATAGAAAACGCTAAACCAAACGCCATTTCGCACGATGGTGTAATCACGGTCATGGGAACTCAAAAAATACACACGGCGGCGAGGATCGTGATCGGGATCGTACTGCGGGATGATCTGGAGAATGACATGACGTAGCCCTGCTTTCTGTTGCACACGGTAACGAGACTCAAACGCAGCGAGACCCTGCTCTTCTATGTACTGTTCCACAGGCGCCGTCCGGTAGAACAATCCGTTTCCGCGTTCCCAAACGCCAGCAAGCCCAAGCCAGGGGCGCACCGCATTGCTACAAAATGCAGTAGTCGCACAAACCACGCCCAAGAACAATGCCAGTTTCTTTTTTGTCGTTTTCCTCATTATTTTACTTCCCTTTTTTATGGTTTGCGCGCGCGATTTTTCACCAAATGCACCCCCCCCAATCTGCTTTGCCCGGCAGCTTTTTAAGTGACTGGCAAAGCGGCAAACAACTCAATTCTATAATCTTTTACTTCACCACCGTAAGGCAAGGGCGCGGAGAATCTAAATAAAACTCTGTTGGGTGCCTTATCCCCGGGTAACACCTGGTAGCACTGGGTGGCACCAAAAGGAAACTGGAATAGCGCCCAGCCAGAACCCTCCAGCTTCTTACTTTTATTTCGCTCCGGCAGCTCACAAATAGGTTGGTCAGTCCAGCAGTTACGAAGCTCGCGGAGGCCGGCACCATCAGCTGCCACCAACGCTTGCGACCCGATTTGCACCCCATGGTTGAAGAAAAAGTCGGAGGCGCCTTTATAATCGACAACAGCAATCAGGTCAGCCACAGCAAGCAAGAAATTAGCAGGCTTGCCAGGAATTAGTGTCACCAATCCAGACCACTTATCTATATCGTCCAGTGTCGCGCCGCGACACAGAGGCTGTGCGCCGTATAAAATGGCTACCGCACTGCCGTTTGGTAAGTGCCGGACCGGGATAACAAAAACGTTAGGCTCCGCCCTGACTGACCCAAAAAATAACCCGGTTGCTAATAACATTACCCACAACATTGCTATTTTTTTTATTACCGTTTTCCTCATTACTTTACTTCCCCCCTGTTTTTTATGTTTTGCGCACGCGATTTTTCACCAAATGCCCCCCCCAATCTGCTTTGCCACATTGCCGGCCTCTTTTTAGCATGCCAGCGAAAACACCATGGCAAGTGACAACGGAGCAACACACACGATGTGCCCGGGCAACAGCGAACAGCCTACCTGCAAAAATTCGTGAAGACAGCTTTTACCAAGACCGGGGTCGGTAGCGCGGCACAGCCACAATCCTTATCTCTGGATACCAAGTCTCGTCGCGTGCCTCCAGCCCCCAACCAACAGAGAAGCTCGCAGCAGGGCGGAAAACTGTTGTGCGCACTGGGTCTTCCGGTAAAGTAATAACCACATCAAGACCACGCCCGGGACGAGGCTCAGCGCGAAGGGAAACACCATTTTGTAGGCCGCGGAAAGTAGGGCCAAACGCACGCAAAAAAAAGACGCGGTTATGGACGTCGTTGTTAGGATCCCAAAACGGCACGAGCGAAAGCGTGACCTGCCTTAGCCCTGGTCTTTGTTGCACCTCGATCACTGGCTCTCGGCAAGAGCCGCCCTGGCGCCATATGTAGCGCTCCGCAGGAACCCAGCGGTCTGTGTATCCGTCTCCTGTTTCCAAAACATACCTAAGCCCAAGCCAGGGGCTAAACGGTCGCGCATTGCTACAAAATGCAGTAGTTGCGAAAAACAAGCCCAAGAACAATGCCAGTTTCTTTTTTGCCGTATTCCTCATTACTTTACTTCCCCTTTTTTTATATTTTGCTCGCCTCTGCTCTGTTTCTCCTCTTCTTTTCTCGCCGATGCCTCTGTTTTTTTGATCCGCCTCCTTTCAATTCCGGGCATTACAGAAACAAGACGCCGTGTTTTTGTCCGTTCATTTCCTTTCGCAGAAGCTGGAACAAGACAGCACACGTAGCATAACGCCACAACACCCGGTAAAAACCGGGTGTACAATTACGTCACCTCGTTATGCGGGTTAGTTCGCTTGGTTTT
>JAIRZL010000014.1 GCA_031267245.1 Oscillospiraceae bacterium | reverse complement strand
TCACCGCAAGAAGCAAAGCTGCCATGCTGTTAGACAACCAAGCACAACCTGGGATTTATCGGCATGTAACATTGGGTGAGATTTTTGAGAAGCATGTTAAGCCATATGGTTTGAAGAGCATGTTAGCGGATAGCAACCCAACCCTTGAACATTTTTTTGTTGGAATGGGGGCAAGCGAGTGGCATGTTTTGGAGCTGTTTTGCCGGCGCACGTTAAGCACCAGGCCGCGGATTAATGTTGATGGCGTTTTGGATCTGCGGCAGAACAAATCCGGTCGCTCCCTGACTATTCATAATGCAGTGGGCGGGCAGATCTATTCTGAGTTAAGTGTGACTACCCGCCGCCAGGGAAGAGTTTCTTGTGTCTATCTGAAAGGAAAGGATCATAGATACAACATTTGTGTGCCAAACCTTAGCGCTATGGGGAACGAAATCCAAACGAAAAGATACCTAGAGATCCCGCGGGAATATGAGGGTGATGGCTTGAAATACACCAAAGAATATATGGAACAAAAGGAACAAAGTTGTTTTTTTGTTGATATTTTGATGCCGCGCATTGTTGATGTTTGTGTGGCAGACAAAGTTAACTTCCTTGGGAACACACTGCGATTCCCCGATCTGGTTGTGGTTGGAGTGGAGCAGGAAATGAATGGTAGTGCTGTGTTTACCAAGCTTAAAGCCCACATGGGAAGAGGGTGATTTTTTTGTGGATGGCAGAACGCCTGGCAAAAAAAGAATGGGACACAGCCGCACGGCTGGTTCGGGTTCTTGATGTGGCTGAGAAAAAACTCACAACAACGGCATCTTTAGCACCGGCTGACACCATTATCTTAGAAGGACACACGGCGTGGGTACCTAATGTGGGGGATCTTGTGTTAATTATTTCAACCGAAGTTGGGAGTGTTTGTCTTGGAAAGGTGGAGATTCGATGAATGATTTTGAATTCGATGAGATTCTGACGCGGATGAAACGGAGATATTTTGAGATATCTGGGGTCCGAGTCACCGAAGTGAGTGATGTTGGGATCCGGTTCCGCGTGATTGCTTTTATGTTCGCCGATATCGTTAAACGGTTAAATGAAACTCGGCATGAGATGTCTTTTTTGACTGCGGGTGCGCACCACCTTGACAGTTATGGCGAGGTTTTTGGATGCAAAAGGGAGGGCAAACCAGCAAAAGGGTACCTGCGCTTTTTTAAGGCTACGGAAATGATTAATGAGATTGTTTTGCCTGCTGGGATCGCTGTTCGCGCACGTGGTCATGAGTTGCTGCGATATATAACAACCGAGGAGAAACAGCTGGACCGAGAAACGCCGTTTGTGGATGTTGCCGCAGTTGCGGAATCTTGTGGTGAGGAATTTAACCTGGAAGGTGACCAAATAGGAACTCTTTGTGAAGGAATAGACGGCATTGTTGAGGTGAAGAATGTGGAAAGATTTGAAGGTGGCGTGCAGAAAGAAAATGACACTAGCTTCCGCGAGAGAATCATTGCAAAAATCAGAAAGAGTGTAGATGGCGAAATGAGGGAAGCAGATGCTTGAAAAACTCAAAGAAATACTCCGACCTTTGGGGATTTATAACCTCGAAGAAGGCTCTTTGGTGAATGGCGAGCTGGCAACATATGCAGAGATGGCAGACCTTGTACTAAGCAACTCTGAGCTGGCAGATAAGCAATTTTATGGAATTCAGTTAGAGAATTTAAAGAAACTAAAAGGAACAAAAACATTTGACGAGCTGGATGAGAGCGGAGACTTCTGGTCTGAACTTTGAAAGATTTTGAAGAGAGGATGTTGATTTGTAATGTCTAGTAGCGAAAAAACGGCAAACTTGAGATTGAACCAGTGGAAAGGCCCGGATAGGCCAGAGAGAGACGATTTTAACAAAGATAATCTGTTGATCGACGAAGCTGTAACGAGTATTAAAAGGCAATTGGAAGCCGGTGCCAACGGAGAGCTTCGTGCCGGCGGGATTAGGATCGGAGAATATGTTGGCAATGGGCAGCTAAAAAGGACCATTGATTTAGGGTTCGTGCCAAAGTGGACTTTTGTTTTTTGCGCTGGCGAAAGTTTTTTAAATTGCTGCAACGGAGGCTTGAACATGGAGATTAACGCGGGGATCTTGGTTGGCACACTGGGCTCTGTAGGAATACAGCCATCGCCAAAAGGCTTCATTGTGATAAATACCCCTGGTGCAGTACCAACGGGCCGAACGCCCCAGCTAAACGCAGATGGCAAAAAATACGGCTATGTGGCTATTTGATTTTCTGTAATTAAAATTAAAAGCACAATGAGCATCTGGCTCTTGTGCTTTTTTTCTGCTCATTCCCACTGTGGATCCAGTTGCCAGCTAATGCGACAACAAATGTTCAGTCACTGTGGGAGCACTTCATGACGGTAGCTACTACTGCTGCTCGAAAATCTTTAGTGAGCACCAATTCCAGCAAGCTGTGGCGTGTCTGTTAGTTTAATAACTCGACTGCTTTCGTTTTATCTCTGCAGAATCACAAACGCAACCCTAACAAATCGATTGCGGATGCGCAGCTTTGTCGCCACTGAGACTAATCAGCCGCAACTCAAAAGGGGGTAATACAGTAAATTGGCCGTGATAGTAAGTTTAGCTACCGCCGCGGCAGCTATAAAACGCGCTCCCGGCAGTCACTTTTATCTGCCTACACATTCAAAACTTTAGCATTTGTTGAAATTTAACTAGCAAATTTAAATATATTGTGGTATGCTTATGTAAGATAACAAAGAAAAGGGGATGTATAAATGAAAAGCAAGAAACTTTTTGGTTTGGTTATGAGCTTTGTCATGGCAATCACATTCTGTTGTTCTGAAGCGCAAGTTGCTGCAGCTGGCTCGCCAGCTGCAGACGGTAAGGCGGCGGTTAGTAAGGCTGTTGCCTTCGTGAGTGCCATCGGTTTTGGTACTTTAGCTTCTTTGTGGCATCAGGAGCATAAAGAAATGCTGGCTCTCCGGGGGGGGGGGGGGTAAA
>JAIRZL010000012.1 GCA_031267245.1 Oscillospiraceae bacterium | reverse complement strand
TCATTTATACATCCCCTTTTCTTTGTTATCTTACATAAGCATACCACAATATATTTAAAATTGCTAGTTAAATTTCAACAAATGCTGAAGCTTTGAGTGTATAGGCAGATAAAAGTGACTGCCGGGAGCGCGTTTTATAGCTACCGCGGCGGTAGCTAAACTTACTATCACGGCCAATCTACTGTAGCACCACCCTTTTGCGTTGCGGCTGATTAGTCTCAGTGGCTGCAAAGCTGCGCATCCGCAATCGATTTGTGAGGGTTTTCACAACGAAGTAAGTTGTTGTTAAAAGAAAAACTTCCCGCATAGTAGAGCTTGGGATAGCACTCAGGACTTACTCCTTTCTTATATGCGGAAGCTTTAATAGGATCTAGATTTAGGCCATTGGTCCAAAGGAACTAGAGCGCGAAATGTAAAATATAGATGTTTTTTATTTTGCTCAGTGAGGTTTTATGCAATGAAGTTTAAGATAGTTGTAACCGGTGGCGGTACTGTTGGGCATATCAGTCCGCTTTTGGCTGTTTTGCAGGTATTGAAAGAGCAACATGACCTAGAGGCTCTGTATGTTGGGTGCGCCAGCTCCCTTGAAGAGGAGCTTGCCAAATCTAAAGGCATTACATTTAAAGCATTAAATGTGTCTGGATTTTCTCGTAGGCTGGGTTTCCAGGATGCAAGAAGGAACCTGCTTGCCATCTTTAGATTGGTGGGCGCCACCTGGCAATCATGGCGTTTTTTGCGGGATTTTGAACCTGATGTGGTTTTTGCCACAGGAGGCTATGTGTGCACGCCGATTTTGCTTGCCACGCGACTGCTAAAAATAAAAAGGGTGATTCATGAACAGAACGCAATTCCTGGGCTTACAACCAAGATTTTTGAAGGCACTGCTGATGTGGTGTTGTTGGCATCCGCGAGCGCACGGCGTTACATTAAGAACAAAAATGCGATGATTGTGGGGAATCCCGTTTCTAGCTCTTTTTTGCACCAAAGTGAGAACCCATCAAACAATGCAAAAAGCTCACAAAATGTTTTTTTGATCGTCTCTTTTGGTGGTAGTTTGGGTGCAATGCGCTTGAATGAAACCATAGCGGATGTTCTTGTGAGCCTGGCAGGCAACACAGAGATACGCTGGATTCATGCAACCGGCCGAGCAAATTATCATGAATTCATCACTTTTTTGCAACGTAAAGGCTTGGATTTATCAAAACATCCTGGTATTGAAGTTTGTGAATATATTGGCAACATGCCAGATCTGCTACACACTGCCGATCTTGTCATTGCACGCGCCGGCGCCATGACAATCGCAGAGCTGCAGGCAACCGGGAAGGCTTGCATTTTAATACCGTCTCCAAATGTCACGAACAATCATCAATTGCACAATGCCAACACCCTTGCAGAAAAAGGGGCTGCCATTGTTTTGGAAGAAAAAGACCTTACTGCGCAGGTGTTGCTGGCACAGATTAAAATCTTAATGAAAGACCACGAGTTGCTACGCAGTTTGGGTCAAAAAATGCGTGGGTTGGCCGTTTTGGATTCTGCGCAACGAATATGTCAAATAATCACGGATGTTGTTGTTAAAAGCCGGAAAGGCTCCAGAGCCTGACGGGTAGTCGCGCGAAATGGGGCATGAGCTCGGGCGAAGGTAGGAAAGGGCCCGGGAGCGAGCAGACGAACCGGCGGGATGGTATCGCCACCGACAGCGCTGGCCCCCATAAACAGCAGCCGGCCTCTTTGCCACAAAAACGAAACGACGACACAAGAAAGTTTGCAAGCGACGAAATTGTTGCTGCCGTTGTCTTCGCGCCAGAGTAAAGGCGTAAGTGCCGACGAACCAGCAAGGCAAAACGTGCAAGATCTGGCGGTCCAGGCCGAAATGGGTAAAAGGGCTACCGGACGGGCTTTGCGAAAAGCGAGTAGCCACCTGAGACGAGCAGGCGGCTAGTAGTGGTCACCGTCTGCGGCGGCCACCAATTAGCCTCAAGACTTTGTCGAAAAAACAAACAGCTAACAGAAGGCTTCTGCAAAATGACGATGACGAAATTGTTGCAGAGGTCCAGTGCACAACATAAAAGGCGTTAGCGCTGACTTCGCAGCAAGGCAATTGGAGCAAGGGCTGGCGGATCCGCTTCAAAGGGGTCAAGGTGGAGCTACCATTCCGGGCGAAAAGAGAGTAGGACATTTGGACGAGCAGTCGGGATGGTGTCGGTACCGGCAGCGTTGGTCCACAAAAAGCCGGCGGCGTATTTGCCACAAAAACGAAATGGCTAACCATGGACTTCTGCAATCGACGAAATTGTTGCTGAGCTGCCAGTGCCCCAGCAGAAGAGGCGTAGGAACGGATGGCCCTACCGCGGGAAATGGAAGCTGAGCGAGCAGGCAGAGCGAAGGAATGGGTAGCCTGCTACATAATCACAAGCCGACGCAGTCGCCTGGGACAAATCAGGGGAACAGCAGAAAAGTAGGCAAGGTCCGCCAGACAGAAACGACACAAAGGAGTTCCCAACAAGCAAACAAAGTGCGGTTACGCTGCAAATCCCGCCGTCGAAAAGGCGGAAGGAGGCACCAGAAGAAGCGGCTTAAAGTTACGGCGATAAACGCTCAACGAGTTAAAGGCACAAAAGAGCGAGGAGCGACCAGCACGGAAAACGATCTGGAGCTGGCACGCAAAACGCAAAAAGAGTTCTCGATTGATTTGTCCCCTCGACGAAAAGGGTAAGCCACTTCCTCAAACGACGTTATTGAGGCTGAGCTCCCCGGTACATTTAAGAGACAAGCGTTTATAGCTGCGAGGTCACCAAGCCAAAAGCGGCAAGAGCCGCAAGGCAAAACGCAGAAGCTGTCAATAGTTAAAGGCCCTCCGAGCGTAAATGGGTATTTAGCGGCGTGCCCTCAGCAGAAAAGGCACTGGAACGGTTGTCGCATTCTAGGAAATGAAACGGTAGCAGGAAGGGATAAGCGGAAGAGGTCAAAAGAAAACAGACCGAGTGCTGATATGCTTTTTGGCTTGTCATGCAGAACGAAAAAGAGGCCACAGCTAAGTGCCGCATAGGCTAAAGGGATCCTGAGGGGTACAACGGCAAAGGCAAAAATAAAGGGCACCATACCCGGGGACCCGACGGAACGGCGTCGTCACCGTCATGCCAGGCGCTGAAATGGTCTTTGAGCAGGCTCTCAAAACGCAAAATGGTTGCTGAGCGAATCGCCCAAACGGCCGATAGGAGGTCCTGCGCTCACCGGCGATACGCGGGAAATGGCAGTGGAGGAACTGCCCTATCGTCGAAATTAAAATTAGCTGGGTGCCCAATAGCCAAAAAGTCTACGAAGCTGTAGCCACCAGTTGGCGAAATGAAACGGGAGCCAACTTCCCAACCGTTGACAGCAGTTTTACGGTGCCACAATTATTGCCACTCCCATGGTTTGCCAAGCGCCAGCCGGCTCGAGGATATTACTTTCGCAACAGCAGCAAATCTGCATATCCAGCGTTGTCAATGAGTTGCCTCGGGCAAGGGATTGGCAATCTCCGTCGGTGATTCATTTATCCGCTTTGCCATTCTAAACTCAAACCAGGTTCTTTATTTCCAAGAAAGGTTCCCAAAGAAAGCCAGTTTTGTTTTGGAGGTGTTTAAAACATCGATGAAGATTTTAGGGTTGGATACAACCACATTCACAACGGCGCTAGCATTGTGCGATCACGGGCAGCCGCTGGTACAGCTGGTGCTTGCCAGTGCCCAGTTACGGAGCGAAAGGTTGTTGCCGGCAATTAGTTCGCTTCTTGAACTGGCTCGCTGCGACTTCCAGGAGATTGATATTTTTGCTGTTGCCTCTGGGCCAGGATCTTTCACCGGGGTGCGGGTGGGAATGAGTGTTGCAAAGGGATTCGCAGCCGCCGGGAACAAGACCATCGCTGTTATTTCTTCTTTGAAAAGTTTGGCAGCAAATGTCTGTTTTGGCTTGCCGCAACAGGGATTTGATTACTTGGTGGCTGTTGTTGTTGACGCCAGATGCCAGCAGGTTTATACTGGCATTTGGCAGTTTGTTGCCGGCCAGATGCGGGAACTGCGGCCGGAAGCTTGCGAAGGCCTGGATGCGTTTGTTGCGGACCTTGCCTCTTTACAAGCGCAAATGTCACTGCCCGTTTTGTTGCTGGGCGATGGGGCGCAAAATTGCGTTGCACAGCTACCTAGCGGTTTTCTTTTGCCATCCGGTGGCGTGCTTGCAACTCCTAACGCTGTGGCTATCTGTAGGCTGGCAGAAGACAAAAAAAGCTGGCGGCGAGCATCCGATGCCCAGCCCAACTATTTGTTCAATTTGTAGCTTGCTGCGAGATAGCTCAATTCTAGCAGCAGTGATCATCGGGCAATCGCGGATCGCTTACTTTTAATTGGTGTTTTACTTGGCTGCCTTGTCATTTCTATGACCAAATCTGGCTATCAAGTTCACTCGGACGCCGGCCTTTTCTTACCAAAGCTTCCACTACGAAAAAAGCGCTTGATGCGTGTTGCGTGATGTCAGCCCCGCAGGCAACGCCCGGCAAAAAAACACCTGCTGCCACAGATTAAAGCAAGTCGCCGAGGCAGCGAGGCTTTGCCAGGCCCTGCAAGAACAACGCTGTTGGCGACAATACGCCGCGATGTTGCGTTCGGCAAAAAAAGAAGTTCGGCAAAAATCCGACGACCGCCCGTAGCCGCGCCAGCAGCAAGCAACGTTCTGCAAACAGTGGAGCTCCCCGGGTATTACAAGTAAAAAAGTTTGCTAGTTTTTATCGGCACTGTGCCAGATTAAAGCAAGTCGCCGAGGCAGCGACAGCTTCCAGCAACGTTGCAGGTAGAACAGTATTCGACAATAAGCCGGGCGGCGGCCCGTAACCGCAGCCGGAATTGAAACCGCGACGTTAGATGTGGTTCTGGACAAAGCTCCAGGCCAATACCAAATTAGGGGCGTTAAGGCGCGGCGGCTCTACAACGCCGTTTTGTCACGAGCGCGTGTGCAGGCGATAATCAGCAGCAGCCAACATTACTTAACGCCCGGCGAGTCACAGCAGCAACAATAGAGCCTCGCCAAAGCAATTTCTCTGCTTGGGAATGGCGGCAGCAGCACTGCTTGCCTGGCTTGCGCGTTCGGCATGCAAATTCACCAAATCCATCCAACAAGTCCACTCGGACGTCGCTTTTTACCTTTACCAGAGCTTCCACTACGAAAAAAGCGCTTGATACGTGGTACGTTTCTCTGATCACAAATGAAGAAGGCGCTCAACACCAGATGAATAGCTGTTTTGAGATCTTTGAAAGGTGATCGAGGAAAGGAAAGGAACAACGTGTTGTATGTGTTTGTAATTGGCGCCGGCCTTGCCGGTTGCGAGGCAGCACTGGCCATTGCCAGATATGGGATTCCGGTTGTCTTAAAAGAGATGAAGCCACAAAAATTTACACCCGCGCACAAAAATCCGCACTTTGCAGAATTGGTCTGCTCAAATTCTTTAAAATCCATGCGGGTTAGCACGGCATCTGGGTTGCTCAAGAAAGAACTGGAGCTTTTGGGTTCGCAGATTATTGATGTCGCCCAACAAACTCGGGTGCCTGCCGGTGATGCCCTGGCGGTACATCGCGATGAGTTTGCCAGGCGGATAACAGAAAAAATAAACCGGCATCCCCTCATTAGGGTGGTTAATGAGGAGCAACAGGATCTGCTAGCACAGGATGAGCTTTGCATTATTGCCACTGGGCCGCTTACAAGCCAGGCTTTTGCAGCAAAAATGGAGGAGGGTTTGGGTGAGAAAACTCTCAATTTTTTTGATGCAGCAGCTCCAATTGTGACAAACGAAAGCTTGGATACCGATAAAGTTTTTTGCGCTTCAAGGTATAATAAAGGCGATGCAGATTATTTAAATTGTGCCATGAATCAAGAAGAATATGACAGGTTTTATGAGGCGTTGGTGCATGCGGAAGTTGCTCCATTGAAGGATTTTGAGCGAGAAGAGTTTAAGTTTTTTTCTGGATGTATGCCGGTTGAAGTGATGGCAAAAAAAGGCAAAGATACCTTGCGGTTTGGTCCATTGAAGCCGGTTGGCATAATCGATCCGCGCACGAACAAAAGAGCGTATGCCATTGTTCAGCTGCGGCAGGAGAACAAAAATGGGAGCTTGCTTAATCTTGTTGGGTTTCAAACCAATCTTAAGTGGGGGGAGCAGAAGCGGGTATTTAGGTTGATTCCCGGTTTGCAGAATGCCGAATTCGCTAGGTATGGTGTTATGCACAGGAACACATTTATCAACAGCCCCAAGCTCCTGGATGAATATTTTCGCTACAAAAGGAACCCGAACTGGTTTTTTGCTGGTCAGATAACTGGCGTTGAGGGGTACTTGGAGTCGGCCGCGAGTGGGCTTTTGGCAGCGTTGCATTTGGTTCGACTAGTTAAGCAATTACCATTGTTGCCTTTACCAGAAACGACGATGGTGGGCGCATTGGCGGCCTATATTAGCAAGGCGTCAAATGCAGATTTTCAGCCAATGAATAGCAATATGGGACTTCTGCCGCCACTTGCTTTAAAAATAGAGAGCAAGCAAGAGAAAAAAGAAAAACTTGCGGAACGTGCGATTTGTGATCTTGGGTCTTGGTATGAGACTTATAAAACGGTTGACAGCCAGATTTGATGAATTTGCAATCTCGAACGCGCAAGCCAGGCAAGCAGTGCTGCTGCCGCCATTCCCAAACAAAGAAATTGCTTTGGCGAGGCTCTATTGAGCTACGCTATAAAATGGAGCAAAAATACACAAGAATACATACTCGACGCTGAAAAACCATTCATCCATAAGGTCCCATTTTTTCAAACGAATGATCAAACTTTCCCAGCTACTTGACGGGCTTTCCCAAACAGAGAGGATCACTTCTAAGTAGGCAGTAGCTACTATTTTCTATAGGCGAACAACTTGATGGAACGCCAGATGCGGCGTTCCATCAAGTTGCATGTTTTATTGTTGCGTTGCGCACCATAGCGCCATCCTATCCTTTAAGATGACAACGCATCCAATGTTTTTTTGTACATGATATTTCAGCTTTGGCTATCTCTTGCGCACAGATTGCCTAGTTATCGTCGTAGTGACCTTTGCATTGGACTGTTTCTATATGTTCACCGAAAATTCGAAAAACCAAACGATGATTAGAATCTATACGGCAATTCCACCATCCAGATTTATCGCCTGTTAACTGTTTTGGTTTGCCAATGCTTTGATATCCGTTCCTTTCGATATCTTTGATCAGCGTATTTATTCGTTTTGTCATTTTGGTATTGTTGATTTTCTGCCAATATGCGTAATCATCCCAGGCTCTGTCGGTCCAAAGTTTGTCCACGCTATACCTCGATTAAATCGTGCTTTTTGAGCTTGCCTGCTTTGGCTTCTGCTATAGATTCAGAAACCCACTCTTGATTAGACTCACTATAAAAAGGATCGTTGGAAATCTCAAAAGGAATACGACGGTCGGTTAATACCTTTTTGATGTACATATTAA
>JAIRZL010000006.1 GCA_031267245.1 Oscillospiraceae bacterium | reverse complement strand
CCTTCTGGTGTTTTCAACACCACGCTTGCAACAAGGCCCTCAAAAACCATTCTACTGGGAGTTATAAGCTTGAAAGGGAATCCGGCTGCCATGAATTACACTTCCTTCCTCGCCTTCTCAATCGCATCATCAATTGTCCCAACAAACAAAAACGCCGACTCTGGCAAATCATCATGCTGCCCCTCCAGGATCTCTTTAAAGCCACGAACAGTTTCTTTCAAGGGAACAAACTTCCCTGCCATTCCGGTGTACGGTTCCGCAACAGTGAAAGGTTGAGACAAAAACCGCTGGACCTTTCGGGCTCTTGAAACCGTTAGCTTGTCTTCATCCGAGAGCTCGTCAATTCCCAAAATTGCGATAATATCTTGCAATTCTTTATATCTTTGAAGGGTTTTTTGGACTCCGCGCGCAACCTCATAATGGAGATTGCCAACAATCTCCTTTGTTAACATTCGCGAATTCGAGTCTAACGGGTCCACAGCTGGGTAAATCCCTTGCGCCGCAATCTGCCGCGAAAGAACGGTTGTTGCGTCCAGGTGCGCGAATGTGTTCGCTGGAGCCGGGTCTGTAATATCATCCGCCGGAACATAAACAGCCTGTATGGAAGTGATGGAGCCGTCTTTTGTTGAAGTGATACGCTCCTGCAACGCGCCCATTTCGGTTGCCAATGTTGGCTGATAACCCACAGCAGAAGGCATCATTCCCAGCAGAGCAGAAACCTCTGAACCTGCCTGTGTAAACCTAAAAATATTATCAATAAAAAGCAAAACATCCTGGTGCTGCTTGTCACGGAAATACTCTGCCATCGTCAAGCCAGAAAAAGCCACTCGCATCCGCACGCCAGGAGGCTCATTCATCTGCCCATAAACCATAGCGGTTTTCTTGATAACGCCGGTTTCAAGCATGCTTTCGTAAAGTTCATTGCCTTCCCTTGTCCGCTCTCCAACACCAGCAAAAACTGAGATTCCCCCATGCTCTTGCGCCACATTGTTAATTAATTCCATAATCAACACTGTCTTCCCAACACCGGCACCACCAAGCAATCCAACCTTACCACCCTTCGCATAAGGCGCAATAAGATCCACCACTTTAATTCCTGTTTCTAGCAATTCCGCATGAGCCAACTGTTCTTCGAATGTTGGCGCCTCTCTGTGGATCGGCCAAAACTCTTCGGCTTCGGGCGCTCCTTTATTGTCCAATGGTTCGCCCAAAACATTAAAAACCCGCCCCAAAGTTCGCCTGCCAACAGGAACAGATATCGGCCCACCAAGATCCTTCACCGACACTCCCCGCTGCAAACCGTCCGTGGAGCTCATAGCCAAACACCGCACAATATCGTCACCAACATGCTGCGCAACCTCTAAGGTAATCTTCTTTCCGTGGCTTTCAAGTTCCAAAGCTCCAAGCAGACTGGGCAGCTTGTCTTTAGGAAAGCGCACATCAACAACCGGGCCAGTGATCTTCACAATCTGTCCCAAACTCACTGTCAAAAACCTCCCCCTAAATTAATCACTTGATGCTCCAGAAACTATTTCGATAATTTCTTTTGTTATTGCAACCTGACGAGCCCTGTTATATGCCAGCTTCAACCCAGCAATAATCTCCTTTGCGCTACTTGTTGCAGATTCCATAGCATTGCTTCTTGCTGCCTGTTCCGCAGCGAAAGATTCCACAATGGCGCCAAAAATCATGCCGGCAAGATATTGCGGAACAAGAGCACGAAAAACGGCATTTGGACTTGGATCATGGTGAGGAACATTCCGCGTTTTGTCACCTTCTGACTCCACGTTTTGTTCAATACGCTCAAGGTTCAGCGGCAACACTTGCGTAATCACCGGCTCCTGCGAAAGCGTGGACACAAAAGAAGTATACGCCAAATTGACCTTGCTAAACATATCCCTATCATAATTGTGCAGAATTGTGGCAGCAACATGATGAGCTTTTTGGGGGGTTATCTGCTCTCCCACATTAACCAACGGATTCAAAATCTCCGGGAAACCATTCTTCTCAAAAAACGAAACAGCGACCTTCCCAATTGGCAAAATTATGGTGGTTTCCTTCATAACCTGACTTGCTACCTTTTTAAACAGATTGGAATTAAAACCACCCGCCAACCCACGATCCCCGCCAATAACAATATACAAACTCTTGGGATTCGAACGTGGGTTAACATATTCCAGCGGTTCTGGACCGGCCCTGGAAGCAAGATCCATCATGCATTCATGAATCCCCAAGAAAAACGGCCTAACCTCCAACAATCTCGCCTTGGCTTTCCGCTGCTTGGCAGACGACACCAATCTCATGGCATTTGTAATCTTTATGGTATTTTCAATGCTTTTTATCCTTCTTTTTATGTCGCTAATACCAGCCCCAACCAAAGTCCCACCACCTTCCCCCCGCTCTTCCCTTTATTTTTTAAGCCACAAATACCTTTTTATATTCCAGAATGGCAGTGTTAATATCCTTCTCAACCGCCTCTGTTAAGCCATCTCTCAGAATAGCATCCAGCAGATTTTTCCATTGTTGGCTCACATATTCAATTAACCCCGCTTCAAATCGCAATATGGCAGCAACAGCAATATCACTTAACAGATGATTAACCATAGCATACACAATAATAACCTGACATTCAATTCTTACTGGGCTATTATTATTCTGCTTAAGTATCTCTAGAATCCGCTGCCCTTGTTCAATTTTTTTCTTTGTGCTATCGTCCAGATCAGAACCAAACTGTGCGAAGGATTGCAGTTCCAAAAATTGAGAGTACAGCAGCTTCAAAGCACCAGACAATTTTCGCAAAGCTGCAATCTGGGCATTCCCCCCAACACGAGAAACCGACACCCCAGGGTTAACTGCCGGCCTAATTCCCGCATTAAACAACTCCCCCTCCAAAAAGATCTGACCATCTGTGATCGAAATCACATTTGTGGGAATGTATGCAGAAACATCGCCTGCCTGCGTTTCGATGATGGGGAGGGCACTCATTGAACCGCCACCACAGCTCTTGTTCATGTTTGCTGCACGCTCAAGTAGCCGGGCATGAAGATAAAAAACATCTCCTGGGTAGGCCTCTCTGCCAGGTGGTTTTCTCAACAAAAGAGAAATTGCCCGATACGCAACAGCATGCTTCGAGAGATCGTCATAAACACACAGAACATCTTTACCCAAACCCATAAAAAACTCGCCAATTGCACAACCAGAATAAGGCGCAAGATACTGCATCGCCGCAGATTCCGAAGCCGTTGCGCTCACCACGATCGTGTAAGCCATTGCGCCATTTGCTTTCAGGAGCTCCACAACCTGCGCCACCGTAGAGTTCTTCTGACCAATTGCAACATATATGCAAATCATGCCCTTGCCACGCTGATTCATGATGGTATCTAAAGCAATTGATGTTTTACCTGTCTGGCGGTCACCAATGATTAGCTCGCGCTGCCCCCTTCCAATAGGGATCATGGAATCAACAGCCTTAATCCCTGTTTCAAGAGGGATATGAACCGCTTCTCTGTCTGCAATTCCGGGCGCTTCGTTTTCCACATTCCGAAACTCGCAGGTGTTAATTGGGCCAGCACCATCAATCGGTTCGCCAAGAGCATTAACAACACGCCCTATCATCTCTTCGCCCACAGGCACAGAAACCACTTTGCCGGTACGCTTAACGCTAAAGCCTTCTTTTATATGGTCGCTTGAGCCCAAAACAACAGCACCAATAACATCCTCTTCCAAACTTAAAACCAATGCCTGGCTGCCACATTCCAGCTCCAACAGCTCACCGGACATACAGTCGGGCAATCCATAAATATGAATAATCCCGCTACCAACACTAATAACGGTCCCAACTTCCAATAGCTCGACCTTGCTTGAATAGCGCTCTATTTCATCTTTAATTACTTTGACAATCTCATCAGGCTTAAGTCGCATTTCCGAGGCCACTCCCTTCGTAGACCCATCAGCCAATATTCCTCTCTTTTGCAACTGTAAACTAATATCCTTCAAATATTTTTTAGTGCTCATGTCAAAGACTTTACCGCCGTACTTAAGAACAATTCCGCCAACCAATGATTCATCCACTACATTTTCGATTTCAATTGTAACGCCAAATTTTTGCTGCAAACAATCTTTGATTTCTTGGAGTCGTTTGTTGTCTAATTTGCATGCAGAGACCACTTGCGCCATTTCAAAGCCAACAAGATGTTTACGCATCTGCAATTCTAACACTCTAGCCGTTTCACTAGATTTAAGTTGCATCCTTCATCAACTCCAAATTATCGCTTCCACACAGCAAGCGCAAATCCGCCAATCGCCGTCTAAAACTAAGATCCACCACTTTCTCGCCGCATTTAACAACAATACCACCAACGAGAGATTCGTCAACAACATTTTTCATTTCCGGCGTTTTCTTTGAATCTTTTTGCAGAATTTCATTAAGCACCTGAAGTTGAGTGGCACTCAAAGGAACCGCAGAAAAAACCCGAACCTCTTCAATCTTCTTAAAATCATAATAAATGACTTTAAAGCGCAACCAAATTCGCTCAAAAAAACAGATGTTATTCTTTTCTATAAGAAACTTAAAGAAGGCAAAAACACAAGGTTCAAAGTCTTTACCGATCTTATCAAGCACTTCCAGCTTTTCGCTCTTTGCTGCAGAAAAGCTTGAAAAGAACCTTAAAGCATCCCCTTGCAACACATCAAGCAAGCATTCAAGCTGCTGATAAATCTCATCTATATCCTGTTTTTTTGCAATCGCAAATAAAGCTTCCGCATAGCGCCCGAATAAAAGATCATTCATGTAAACATGCTCCTACTTCACTCCTGCACGCACTTCCATTAAAGCTTTATCTATAATTCCCGCATGATCTTCCATGCTTAGCTTCCGCTCCAACAGCTTCGAAGTTGTTACCAGTACCACGTCCGCGACCTCATCAAAAGCCTTCCGTAGCGAATCATCACGTTCTTTTTCAATTTGAACCATAGCTCTTTCCACCAGCTCCATTGACTTTTGCTTGGCCTGCTCAATAATGGCTTCTGCTTTCGTTTCTGCGTTCGCTGTTGCTTCGCTTATTATCCGCGCCACTTCCAGCTTGGCCGCATCCAACTGATGCGCATACTCCTCTTGCAACCTTTTGGCCTGCGCAGTTGCCTCTTCCGCTTTTGCATACATATTCCTAACATCACTCTCTCGGCGATCCATTATCTTCTTCATGGGTTTAAACAAAAACCGCTTCGCAAGCAGAAAGAGGATCAACAAATTCACCCAAGTAAAACAGATATCTGGCACCGCAAAAGAGACTAATTCCCTATGCAAAATACATCCCTCCTATTATCTGGCAACCTGTCAAGCGGCAAGGCTGTCGAGAAATCCTTTCCCAAATAATAGCAACAACGAAACCAGCAACGCATAAAGGCTTGTTGTTTCTGCAATTGCGCAACCAAGAACCAAAGTAGTTGTGATTGCAGATTTTGCCTCTGGTTGCCGGGCAACAGCTTCAGCTGCTTTTCCTGTGGCAATACCCTGACCCAAACCAGCCCCCAAACATCCAACGGCAGCAATACCAGCCCCCAAAGCGGAAGCACCCAACACAATGGCTTTTTCCATCGACATAATACATTCTTCTCCTTCCAAAAAACAAATTTTAAAATAAATTTTTAGGCAAGGTTGTGTGCGTGGATTAAGTTTTGCCTTCCTGTTAACATTCCAACAAACCTGCCGTTAAACAAGCACATGGGCACAGCAACCATCTCGCTTGCCAGAACTTAACTTCGCAAAAAAAACAAAAAACCACCACTCAATTACCAATCCATTCTTGCTTATCTTGGTTGCTGCGTGGCGCATTAATCACTCTTCGCCAGCCGCTCTTCCAATGAACACCATGCTCAACATAATGAACACAAATGCTTGAATCAAACTCCCAAAAAGGTCAAAATAAGCAGAAAGAACAGCAGGAATTGCAACTTTAAATACCGGAAAGCTCTCCCCGAGCTTCCCTAAAAGCGAAGAACTCAAAAAGTGCAAAAACGTCCCGATCAGCTCCATTACAATATACCCAGAAAGGATATTGCAAAAATGCCGGAGTGCCATCGAAACAGGTAACATAAGAGATTCTATTATGTTCAACGGGTTTGCATACTCTTTTAAGTGCCCAAAAAGGCCATGCGACTTGATTTTGGTTAACGAAACCAAAACAAAGGTTACAATTGCCCAAGCAAGGGTTGTATTAAGATCTGTTGTGGGGGGGCGCAATCCAATCAATCCAGCCAAGCTACTAACCATCGACATCAAAAATATTGTGCCAATGTAGGGCGAAAGGCCCGCAAACTTTTTCCCGGCGGTGGATTCAACCTGCCCATAAATGAAAGATACAAATTCTTCTGCTAATGCTTGCTTGCCCTTTGGGATTCGTTCAACGCGGCTTGAGAAAAACGCAACCAAAGCAATCAAAATCCCCAAAACAACCCAACCAGCCACAACCGTTTCAGAGATCTGAATGCCCCCAAATATAGGAATAGAAAACAGCACCTTAACCCCTGAAATTTCCAATCCATCATCCCCTTTCAACGGAATCAAACAAACTAATATTCCCGATTCCCGCCAAATCTCAAATCCAAGCATCCATCATCAACAGCGGACCACCAGAATTGATACACGGGACATCAATAAGCTATTGCGCACTCACGAAAACCATTTCAAATCACACGTACCCTAAGCAATATCGGCCAATTGGCCGACTTTTAAATACCCTATAATCATTTTTGATGTTTTAATTTTTTTCGCGTTATTCGTGAACACAGTTGCATTCGACACCAAAACACCATTTGCACTCATCTTTTTTTTCTCACAAAACCTCGCTAACAACTCACATCCTTTGAGCTTTGAGATC
>JAIRZL010000043.1 GCA_031267245.1 Oscillospiraceae bacterium | reverse complement strand
GCGGTGATTTCTTTTGTTCTTTGGGCGCAGAAATGTTTTGATGGATGTGCTTTTGCTATCTGTGGGAAATCTATACAGTCAGTTAACCGTAACATTACCTACCCGCTGTTGCCAAAGTTAATTTCTTGGGGTTTTCGAATAAATTTTAAAGAATCTAAAAACTTTTTTGAGGTCACCGGCAATAGATCAAAAAATCGATTTTATCTCTTTGGTGGCAAAGATGAATCTTCTGCTGGGTTTATTCAAGGTGTAACCTTGGCTGGAGCAATGTTTGACGAGGTGACATTGCTGGTTAGGTCTTTTGTGGATCAGTGTTTGGCAAGGTGTTCGGTTGAAAATTCTAGGTTTTGGTTTACCTGCAATCCGCAAAGTCCAGACCATTGGTTTTTTAAAGAATGGATAAAGAAAGGGCAAGAAAAAGGGGCCTTTTACCTCCACTTTGGAATGAATGATAACCCTGGCCTTTCTGAGGAGATTAAGGCGAGATATGATGCAATTTATTCTGGGGTTTTTCATGATCGTTACATAAAAGGGCTTTGGGTGGCTCCAGATGGTTTGGTTTACCCTTTTTTTGACCCAAAAGTTCATGTGGTTAATACTCTTCCTGAGTCGTTTGAGCAGTTTTATCTTTCTTGCGATTATGGGATTGTTAACCCATCATCTTTTGGACTTTGGGGAAGAAGCAGAGGTGTTTGGTATCGCATTAGGGAATATTACCACGATATTAAAAAAGAAAAGACCATGAGAACAGATGCTGAACATTATGAAAAATTGGTACAGTTGGCAGGAGACAACCGGATTGAAGCCGTGGTTGTTGACCCTTCGGCAGCAAGTTTTATTGAATGTATAAAACGTGGAAATAGGTTCCGAGTTGTTAAGGCGGAAAATGAAGTGCTGCCTGGCATAAGCAGAGTTTCGCGGGCGCTGAAAGCTGGGACTCTTTTGATCTCTGCCCAGTGTAAAGACAGTATTCAAGAGTTTGGGTTTTATAAATGGGATCAAAGCACAGGAAAAGATAAGCCGCAAAAGCAGAACGATCACGCTATGGACGAAATTAGATATTTTGTTTCCACAATAATATTTAAACCTTGTACGAGTCCTTATGCCTCTTGCTGTGTGGTGGAAAGGGCAGGCAATCAAAAGGTGTTTTGATGGAATGTTTTAACAAAAGCGTGTTTCGTGCTCGCTGGGTGTGGGTTGGTGGTGGTGCGTAAAAGATTTTGTGTGGCAGGTTGTGTTTGTCAACCTGCCACTTTTGCTTGTTGACATTGTTAGGTAAAATACAGTATTATGTTGTTGTTGTTTTGCTTGGAAAGGAGCTTGGAGAAGGTATGTTTAGAACCTATCAGCCGAAAAAACTTCACAGAAAAAAAGTGCATGGCTTTATGCAAAGGATGAGCACAAGGAATGGTAGGAAGGTTTTGGCCAGAAGAAGGCTTAAGGGCAGAAAGAGATTATCTCACTGAAGAAATGGAGCTTTGTGTGAGCAGGGCGGAAACATTAAGAGAAAATAAGCAATTTCGGCGGGTGTATTATAAGGGTCGAGTACTGGTGTCTTCGGTGGTTGTGACCTATGTTCTAAGGAACGGTTTAAAGAGAAATCGATTTGGGATTACAACAAGTAAAAAAGTGGGGAAGGCAGTTGTTAGAAATCGAGCTAAGCGGGTTATAAAGGCGGCTTTTTCTGAGATAAAAGACGGTTTGCCAGTTGGCTTTGACATTGTTTTTGTTGCGCGTAAACGAACAGCGAACGAAAAGAGCACACGGGTTAAGTTTGTGATGTTAAGGGATACCAGGATGTTGATGGAGAGATGAAACGATTGGTTTTGTTCCTTTTGAAGATTTATATAAGGCTTGGGTGTTTGCGCGGCGTTCGACGTTGTCGATTTGAACCTTGTTGCTCGGTTTACACCTATCGAGCAATTGAGAATTTTGGATTGCTTTGTGGGTTGCGGATGGGGTTTTGTCGCATTGTCCGTTGTCATCCGTTTTCTTCTGGTGGTTATGATCCGGTGTTGTGTTGTGAAAAGAAGAAACAAAGTATGGACTCCAGCGAGGAGAATAATTTTTAATGGCGTTTTTTTTTGGAATTATTTCGTTGCCTTTTGGGCTTATTATGCGTGGTTGTTATCACATTGTGCCCAACTATGGCTGGACACTTGTGCTGTTTGCCATTATAACAAAATTAATGTTGCTACCTCTTGCAATAAAGCAGCAGAAAAACAGTATAACGAGCGCTATATCTGGGTTAAAATTGAAACCAAAGTTGGATCAATTGAAGGCTAGGTGCGGGAAGAACCGTGAGCTTTACAACGTTGAACTAACGAAGCTGTACCAAGAAGAAGGGATTAATCCGATCGATTTGGGGGCGAGTTCTGGCTGTTTGGTTAGTGTTTTGCAGCTGGTGATTATGTTTGGTATGATCGGTGTTGTTTATGGGCCATTAAGCCATATTTTAAGTGTGTCAAAAGAGGCGATTTCTGTGGCCGTTGATGTGCTTAAAGATCTGAATGGTGGGGTTTTGCGAACACGATATGCAGAGCTTAGTGTGATGGAAGCTGTAAAGAGCAATCCTGGTTTGTTTTCTGGGCTTGGTAAGGGTGTTGTTGATAAGATTCAAGGGTTTAACACAACATTGCTGGGGGTTAATTTCGCAAGCGCACCGAAGTTAGGGTTGAATGTTGCCACAATGTTGCCAATTCTGACAATTTTAACGCAGATTGTTTCTGTTTTTCAAATGCATAAATATCGTGTGGATTTCAATGTGGAGCCGGGGCAGAAAAAGGCAATGCTTGTGGCTCAATTTCTACCGATGTTGGTGTTTGCGTATTTGTATTTTTCAATGCCGGTTGGCATTGCCTTTTATTTTATGTTTTCCAACGTTATATCTATGGTTCAAACCGAGATTTTGAACCGCAGGTATAATGTTCAGGAAACGGTGAAGCGGCGTCTTGCGGAAGACGAAGAAGAGAAAAAAAAGAAGCGGGCAGAACGAGTATTGATTCAAAAGCGAATGGATGATGGCGCTGATGTGTCTTTGGCGGAAAAAGAACGGCTTTTGTCAAAAAGAGATATGAATAAGCAGAAGCTTAATGATGCAAGAAAACATATTGAAGAGAAATATGGAGAGGTTGTCAGCAAGGAGCAGGATGATGCTCATAAAGGAGAATAGAAGGATTTTGGAAGCTTGAATAGGGGAGATTTCTGTTGGGCCGTGAAGTAATAAAAGAAGGGAAAACAATTAACGAGGCAGTTGATTTGGCTTGCGCGCAACTTGGTGTTACGCAAGACGAGGTGAGCTTTGAGGTTTTGGAGTTGCCAAAAAGGGGGTTTTGGGGGTTGAAAACCATGGCAAAAGTAAAGGTTGTTGTGGGAGATAGTGTAAGTGCAGTCGCGGAATCGGCGGCGTTAGTTGCGTGTGAGTGTAGGAAGGCAGAAAAAAAGGAAGAGGCGTCGGTTCCGGATTTAGATTCATTAGATTCAGATGACCGGTTTCAGAAAGCGGTTGCTGGAGCGTTCGAATATCTAAAAGGAATTCTTGAGAATTTCGGCGTGGATGACCTATCTTTTTCCACCGAGCAGGTGGGTGAAATTTCTGTGATTAATATAATCACAGCGAACGCATCTGTGCAGGAGATGGTTGAATACAACTGTTGGGAGTTTGTGGTGGCGTTGCAGCAACTGGTAAATGTTTTTTTGAGCAAGAAATGCCACGGAGTCAAGATCCAGAAGGTTATGTTGAATTTTAATAATCACATGGCAAAAAGGGCGGAAGAGATCAAGGGATTGGCGCTTAATATGATGAAGGTTGTTTCGGCAAATGGGATTCCTTCTTCTTTAAAACCAATGACCAGTTATGAGCGTCGTCTTGTTCATGATTTGGCGGCAACTGTAGAGGGGATCAGTTCAAAATCTGTTGGTGCTGGCGACAAGCGGCGAGTGGTGCTGGCGCCTGCCGGCGTGTAGCGGCCTGGGTGAATTGCAGGGTGCTTAGTTTAGTAATTAGGCGTGAGCTTTTTGCCAAATCTGGCCGTCGCTTCCTGAAGCAATCCGGGCCTTCTGGCTATCCGTAGCGGTGGCAAAAGGGAAGGAGTGGAAGCGGTGCCTTCTTCTTTGAAGCGCATGACCAACTATGAGCGTCGGTTTGTTCATGATTTGGTGGCAACTGTAGAGGGGATCAGATCAAAATCTGTTGGTGCTGGCGCCTGCCGGCGTGTAGCGGTCTGGGTGAATTGCGGGGTGCTTAGCTTAGTAATTAGGCGTGAGCTTTTGCCAACTCTGGCAGCTGCTTCCAAAAGCAAACCGGGCCTTCTGGCTAACCGTAGCGATGGCAAGCTTATACGGGTGTCAATTGGTAAGGGAATATTTGTTTGCGTTTGTGTGAACTTATCGCAAGGCCAGAGCACGTCAAAGAAAGCGTCCTCTAGCGGCAGGTGTTAGGCGAGAGTGTTAATGCCGAAGTAAAAAAAATGGGAGACAACAATCAGTGGCGGTTGCTTGGTAGCCAGTGTATATCTTTTTGCGGCTAGGCATTGAATTGTGACCTGTGTTATGTGGCAGAGGGAAGTTGCGCAATTCGCCAATTGAGCAAGGTGGCAGCAGTAGCAAAGAGATGCTTAACACGCTGCCTGCGAGAGCTTTAATTTGCTGATGATGCTAATGAGACAATGGTTTGGTGAGGATAGTTGCGAAGTTTTGGGCAAGATAAAAATCTTAGTTGTTTTAGAGATCCGGGTGTGGCGCAGTTCGGTAGCGCGCTAGAATGGGGTTCTAGAGGCCGTGGGTTCAACTCCCGCCACTCGGACCAATAACGGTGAGGGAATTGGTTGCTATTTTTTTTGTGTTTATCTGTTGGGGATAGGATGTCTGGACGGGAAAAGATCCGGCTGAATACTTAAAATGCGAAACGAAATAGGTATATTATGGAGGAATTTGCGTGAGAGGGTACAAGATATTAATTTGTAATAAGCAAAACCGGACTAAAGTCCCAACTGGATTGCAGCTCCTTGTTAGGAGATGCTGTAATGCGGTGTTGATTGAAGAAAAGGTAAAGTTCCAGGTGGAGCTTAGTGTTACATTTTTAGATGACGCGCAGATGCAAGAATTGAACAAGGAATATCGAAATGTTGACCTGCCAACCGATGTTCTTTCTTTCCCGCTGGGAGAAGATGGCGTTTATGAGAAGAATCTGGAAACAGGTTATGCAATGTTAGGTGACGTTGCTGTCTCTCTTGAAATGGCTAAGGCGCATGCCGAGATGTATGCGCATTCCTTTGAAAGAGAGGTTGGGTTTTTGGTTGTGCATGGGGGGTTGCATCTCCTTGGTTATGATCATGAGAAAGGGCAGCTGGATGCGATGGTTATGCGCAAAAAAGAAGAGGAAATCATGACAAAGGTAGGTTTGGCTGTTCATGAGATTTCTGCGCGCGGGAAGTTTTTTAGGGCGTGAGGAACTCATGATCAACACAAAAACGGCGTTTGTTGCTCTTATTGGTCGGCCGAATGTGGGCAAGTCTTCTTTGTTGAATGCCTTGGTTGGGCGCAAGGTTGCAATTGTGACTCCCAAATCGCAAACAACAAGAACAAGGATAATGGGCGTGGTTACCCGTGGAGTTACTCAGTTTGTCTTTTTAGACACACCTGGGTTCTTGCGGGTTAAAACGCGTCTTGATGATTATATGTCATCTCAGATAGCTGAATCTATTTCTGGTGTTGATTTGAACGTTTTTGTTGTTGAGGCTTTTGGTGGTAAGATCCGGGCGAGTGAGTTGGCCTTGTTTGAGAAGGTGAAAACCACAAAAGCCAAGCGAATTTTTGTGCTTTCAAAGTTTGACAAGGTTAAGGACAAACGTGAAATCATCCATCGGATGGGCTTGTTGAAGGATCAATTCGCTGCAGAGACGATTATTCCGGTTTCTTCTGTAACTGGCTATGGGGTTGATTCTCTTTTGCAGGAGCTTGAAGGATCAGCGCAGGAAAGCCAGCATTTCTTCCCCGAAGATATGTTCACAGACAAGTCTGAGAAATTCGTGGTGGCGGAGATTGTTCGCGAAAAGATGCTTTTGAACTTGAATGAAGAGGTTCCGCATACGGTGGCGGTTATCACTGAGCAGCTCAAAAGACGCGGTGATTTGCTCAATATCGATGTTTGTATCCTTTGTGAACGGAAGAACCATAAAGGGATAATCATTGGTAAGGGTGGCGAGACGCTAAAAAGGATTGCGACTCAAAGCCGGCGGGATATGGAAGCTTTTTTCTCGTTACAGGTTAATCTTAAATGTTGGGTAAAAGTTAAGGAGGATTGGCGGAATCAAAGCGGATTTGTTGAGCGTCTTTGCGAATCTTAAGCGGCCCGGGTGCTTGTGAGGAGCGGGAATCAACAACTCCAGCGTGGATTATTTCTGGGAATGATCCTCTTTTTGTTGTTTTGCGCGGTGGGTATTTTTATCTATTTTTCTGGGGGCGGCTATGGAAAAGTTTGCAAATCTTCATCTGCACAGTGAATATAGTTTGCTAGATGGTGCTTGCCGCTTGAAGCAGGTTATCGAACGGGTGAAAAGCCTGGAGCAACCCGCGGTTGCCCTCACTGATCATGGAGTTATGTACGGCGTTATAGATTTTTACCGCTTGGCAAAAAAAGAGGGAATTAAGCCTATCATTGGCTGTGAGGTTTATGTTGCGGCTCGCACAAGGTTCGATAAAGAGTTTAAATTGGATGGGAAGAGCCAGCACTTGGTTTTGCTTTGCAAAGATAAAGAAGGCTATGAGAACCTAATAAAGATGGTTTCTCTTTCGTTTGTTGATGGTTTTTATGTTAAGCCACGGATAGACAAGGAGCTTTTGGCAAAGCATCACAGGGGGTTGATTTGCCTTTCTGGGTGCATGGGCGGTGAATTGGCGAAAAGGGCATTGGCTAACGATTACGAAGAGACTTTGAATGTGGCACGGTTTTTCAAGTCGATTTTTGGTGAAGATTATTATGTCGAGCTGCAGAACTATCGAACGCCGGAATGTGATTTTGTGAATCGGCACCTTATTAATGCGGGTCACGAGCTGGGGATAAAGTTGGTGGCCACCAATGACGTGCATTATGTTCGCAAAGAAGATGACCGTATGCACAAAGTGCTGTTGTGTATCCAAACCAATTCAACCGTTGATCAGCCGAACATGGAATTTGTTGCCGATGAGTTTTATATGAAGAGCGAAGAGGAGATGTTAGCGCTTTTTGCGGATCTGCCAGAAGCGGTGACGAACACTTTGGAGGTTGCAGATAAGTGTGATCTGCATTTTGAGTTCCAGGTAACAAAACTCCCAAGCTTTATTGCACCAAGTAAAAAAACAAACGAAGAGTTCTTTCTTGAGCTTTGCCATCTGGGCTTGATGCAGAAATATGGGGCAGACTGCGACCATGCGTTGAAAGAGCGGTTAGAATATGAGATTTCGGTGATTAAGCGCATGGGGTATATAGACTATTTTTTAATTGTCATGGATTTTGTGAAGTATGCAAAAGAAAATGGGATTCCAGTTGGGCCCGGAAGAGGATCCGGAGCGGGCAGTATTGTGGCATATTGCATTGGAATAACCGGTATTGACCCAATAAAATACAAATTGATCTTCGAGCGGTTCCTTAACCCAGAAAGAATAAGTATGCCGGATTTTGATATCGACTTTTGCTATGAGCGGCGGCAAGAGGTTATTGATTATGTGATTAAGAAGTATGGGGCGGATCATGTGGCGCAGATTGCGACATTTGGAACAATGGCTGCCAAGTCTGCCATTCGAGATGTTGCGCGGGTTATGAATTTTTCTTATTCGCTTGCCGATAGCATTGCGAAGCTTATTCCAACGGAGATTGGTATCTCGATTGAGCGTGCGTTGGAGGTTGTTCCTGCGCTAAAAGAAATGTATGATGCTAGCGATGACGTGCGAACTATTATTGATATGGCAACAAAATTGGAAGGGATGCCGCGTCATTGCTCAACACACGCAGCCGGCGTTGTTATCACAAAAGATCCTGTTGACACTATCGTACCGTTACAAAAGCTGCAAGGGAACATTTTAACCCAGTTCCCGATGGGGACCCTGGAAGGGTTGGGTCTTTTGAAGATGGACTTTTTGGGCCTTAAGTGTTTGACGGTTATAAATGGCACCGAGAAGCAGATTCAGGTAACGAACCCGGAATTTAGCATAGAAACGATCCCACATGAAGAAAAAGCGGTTTTTAAGATGCTATCGCTTGGTTTGGGAATTGGTGTGTTTCAGTTTGAGTCGTCAAGTGGGATACGGCAGGTTTTAACCAGCTTGAAGCCGGAATCAATAGAGGATATTATTGCTATTGTTGCGCTTTTTCGGCCCGGGCCCATGGATTCTATTCCGCAGTATATAGACAACAAAAACAACAAGAAGGCAATAAAATACAAACATCCGCTGCTCGAGCCGATTCTTAATGTTACATACGGTTGCATTGTTTACCAAGAACAGGTGATGGAGATCTTTCGTAAGCTTGCCGGTTATTCATATGCTGGTGCAGATCTTGTTCGGCGCGCAATGGCGAAAAAAAAAGCAGATGTTATGGAAAAGGAACGGAAGAACTTCATTTATGGCAAGGTGAATGAAGATGGGAGCTCGGAGGTGGTTGGTGCGGTTGCCAATGGTGTGCCTGCGGAAGTGGCGACTGGTATTTTTAATGATATGTTGAGCTTTGCTTCATATGCTTTTAATAAGTCACATGCGGCGGCATATGCAGTGATTTCTTACCAAACAGCGTATCTTAAATGTGTGTATCCGCGGGAATATTTTGCTTCGTTGCTAACAAGTGTGGCGGATAATAAAGACAAATTAAAAGAGTATGTTGCCGAGTGTGCTCGCCTTAAAATAAAGATTTTGCCTCCTGATATCAACAAGAGTGTTGGCCGGTTTGTTGTTGCTGATGGCGGGATCCGCTTTGGGTTGGCAGCGATTAAAGGTGTTGGTTGCAAGTTCTTGGAGCGGGTTGTTGAGCATCGTGAGAAAAGCGGGCAATTTAAAACTTTTCGTGATTTCTGTGAGCGCCTTTGTGGTCCGGAATTTAACAAACGCACAATTGAGAGTTTAATAAAGGCCGGATGTTTTTCGTCGCTTAATGAGCTTAGAAAAGAACTGTTAGGGAGTTTTGAGCAGGTATTAAGCAATGTAAGTAACAACTTGAAAAGCGTTGTGAGTGGGCAGATTAGTTTGTTTGGGGATGTGCCTCAACCAACTTTGGGAGTTGATCATGCCAGCGGTTTGCAGGAGTTTTCTGATTTGGAGCTCGCAAATTTAGAGAAAGAATCATTGGGGATTTATCTTACCACTCACCCATTGAAGAAATATGAAAATGATTTTAATAAAGAAGGAATCACAAATATCTGTGATCTTGGAAACTTGAAAAAGGCAAGGATTCTGGGCGTGATTGTTTCGATTCAGAGGATTTTAACTAAGAATAATGAAGAGATGGCGTTCTGTATGCTTGAAGATCAAACAGCTAGCTTGGAGTTGATTTTGTTCCCCAAAGTGTATGCTTTGTGCAGGCATCTCTTGGCCGAAAGCGCAATTGTGGTTGCAGTTGGAGCGCTGGACATGAAGGATGAGACCTTGCCCAGAATGTTGGCTTCGAAGATACAAGGGCCAGAAGAGTTCGCAGCCAACACGAAGAGCACACCGTTAAGCCCAGGGCTTTATCTGAAAATGGACGCATTGGATTCTGAAAGTTACAAAAAGGCAAAAAATCTTCTTGAAATATTCGATGGTGAAACAAAGGTTTATATTGTATTTGAAAACGAAAAGAAGCTTAAGCTTGCGCCAAGCCGGATGTGGGTGGCCCCAAATGATACACTTGTTGCTGAACTGCGCAAGGTGCTAGGGGTAACGAATGTAAAGTGCGTGGTTTAACAATCATTGGGAATAGGCTTTAAGGCTAGTGACTAGCTTTTGAAGTGATCATTTGCAGTGTGGAGATGGGGGTTGGGTAGGTTCTGTGTGTGGGTTTGTTGGGTTTACTGGGCACTCATATAACGACGAAGAGAAAAACTTGATTATCAATAAGATGTCGCAGGAGATTCTTCACCGTGGGCCGGATGGTGGCGGATTCTTTTGTGATGAAGAATTCGCTGTGGGGTTTCGGCGCTTGAGCATTATTGATGTCAGTGAAAATGGGAATCAGCCGATGCTTAATGAAGATGGGTCGGTTGTTCTGGTGTTTAATGGCGAGATATACAATTTTCAAGAGCTGCGAAAGCCTCTGGTGGCCGCGGGACATATATTTAAAAGTCAGACAGATTCTGAGGTGTTGGTGCATGGGTACGAAGAGTTCAAAGAGGGGTTGCTAGAGAAGTTGCGGGGGATGTTTGCTCTTGCGATTTGGGACAAGACGGCGCAAAAATTGTTAATTGCTAGAGATCATTTCGGGATAAAACCGGTTTATTATTGCAGAACGAAAGACAATAACCTTCTGTTTGGTTCCGAGATAAAGAGCTTGCTGTTGCATCCCCTATTCGAAAAGCGGCTCAATCAGAAGGCACTCAAGCCATATATGACCTTTCAATATCCGGTAACGCAAGAAACCTTTTTTAAAGGCGTTTTTAAACTGCGACCTGGTCATTTTTTAACATTTAAGAATGAAGAAGTGACCACTCAAGCTTATTTTAGGCATATCTTTTCTGCAAAACCTGTGCAAGAGAAGAAGTTGGTTGGCCAGCTGCGGGATGTTATAAGTGGGTCTGTGAAGGCGCATAAAATAAGCGATGTTCCGGTGGGTGCGTTCGTTTCTAGTGGGGTAGACAGTAGCTATATTGCAGCGGAGGCCTGCCCAGAAAATGTATTTTCAATTGGGTTTAAGGATGAAAATTTTGACGAAACGGTGTATGCGAAGGATTTTGCACGGATTATTAATGCCAAGGCGCATGTCAAGCATCTTGAGCCGGAGGAATGTTTTGAAAACTTTGGGAAGATTCAATATCATCTGGATGAACCCAGCTCAAACCCTTCTGTTGTTCCGCTCTTTTTTCTTGCTGAGCTTGCAGCTGGATGCGGAGTGAAGGTTGTGCTCTCTGGCGAGGGTGCCGACGAGCTCTTTGGGGGTTATGATGCGTATACAGTTTCTAAGAAGATGCGGTATTATCGAAGGTTTGTTCCCAAGATTGCAAGATGCGGGATTGCGCGCTTTGCGAGCAGGTTTGTTTCCAGGTTCCCGGTGTTGGGTTTGATTAGAGGTGGCAAAACAGAATGGGAAGATTTTATTGGGCATGCGTACATATTTACAGAGAAAGAATCTTCGGATTTGTTGCAGAGTGACTATGATTTTGAGTTTTTAGCAAGCGATTTGACTGGCCCTTATTATGAGGAGATGAAAGGTAAAGATTCGCTTACTCAAAAGATATTTTTGGATTTTAATCTCTGGTTGCCAAATGATATCCTGCTGAAAGCAGATAAGATGAGCATGGCGCATTCATTGGAATTGCGGACGCCGTTTTTAGACAAAGAGGTTGGGCAGCTTGCAGATGCGATCCCTGGGAAACTTAAAATTAAGGGCGGAGTGTCTAAATATATTCTGCGGAAAGCAGCGGCCAATAAATTGTCAGCGATGTGGGCGCAGAGGGCAAAAAAGGGGTTCCCGGTGCCAATTGCTTTTTGGTTGCGAGAAAAACGGTACTATGAGCGGGTGAAGGAAATGTTTGTTAGCCGGACGGCATCTTTGTTCTTCCGAAGTGATGGAATCTTGAAGCTACTTAACGATCATTATCGTGGAGAGCGGAATAACGCTAGAAAAGTTTGGACTGTGTATACGTTTTTAGTTTGGTATGATCAATATTTTGTTCGGAGGTGAATAAATCTTTGAAGCGGAGAAGGTTTTTGCCAGTGCTGCTAGGCACAGATTTGAATGCATATGGCATGGCACGCGCATTTTATGAGGAATATAAAATTAAAAGTGTGGTGGTGGGCGAATTTCATCTGCTTCCAACCCGCTACTCCGCAATTATTGATGCCAGGATCTTTGAATCTTTTGGAACGCAGAGTGTTTTTCTTGCTGCCTTGAGCATGCTATACAAAGAGTACCATGAAGATTTTGAAGACCTGTTGTTGGTGGCGTGTGGAGATGATTATGTTAGGCTTGTTGTTGAGAATCGAAGCTTTTTAGAAGAGCGTTTTATTGTTCCCTGCGTTGGACATGAAGTGTTTGACAAACTTTCCACAAAAGAAGGTTTTTACAAGGCCTGTGATCAATTTGGGCTCCGGTATCCAGAAACCTGTGTGATAACACCTACCCACCGGGATGTTGAGCTGCCGTTTGAGTTTCCGGTTGTGCTTAAGGCCAGCAATAGCATGAAATATGCCAGGGTTGATTTTGAAGGGAAAGAAAAAGTATATTTTGTTAACACCCGGCGAGAATTAGATTTGATTGTTGAGAAGGTATACCGCTCCCGCTACGCTGAAAATCTGCTTGTGCAGCGGATGGTTGCGGGCGATGACGATAATATGCGGGTGCTTAATTGTTATGTTGGCAAGGATGGCAAGGTAAAATTGATGTGCCTGGGGCAAGTTTTAATTGAAGATAAGGACAAGGCTACGGTGGGTAATTACCTGGCGATAATGAATGATTATAACCCAGCACTTTGTGAAAAGATAAAGATTTTTTTAGAGACGATTGGGTACACAGGTTTTGCTAACTTTGATCTTAAATTTGACCAAACAGACGGTGAGTTTAAGTTTTTTGAGATTAATTTGCGTCAAGGCCGCAGCAGTTTTTTTGTTACTGGAAGCGGCTTTAATCTTGCAAAATACCTTGTGAAAGACAGGATTTTAAACGAAGAATTAGATTTTGAAATTGCCAAAGCCGAGCATGTATGGTTTGGGATCCCCAAAAAGTTGGCGTTCAAATATATTGGTGCTCAGAATAAACAAAAGGTAATGCAGTTGGTGCGCGAAAAACGATTCTGTAACACGCTTTCGTATCTGAGGGATATTAACCCTCTACGGTGGGCCCAAAGCCTGAGGATTTATGGTAATTACTGGTTGAGGCAATGGGAGGGCAGAAAGTAAATTCATGAAGACGCAGGATTCTTTGGGGGTTGTTGGCGGAGTGGGCCCCAGGGCCACAGCTTATTTTTTGGAAAGACTTGTTGATCTCACCGAAGTTACCGAAGATCAGGAGCATATAAGTGCAGTTATTTTAAACAACACGGCTATTCCTGATCGCACAAGATTTATTTTGCAGAAGGATTCGCGGAACCCGTTTGTTGAACTTTTGCGTTGTTGCCAGCTATTAGAAAGTTTGAATGTTCGGTTGATTGCTATTCCTTGCAATACCTCTCATTATTTTTATGATGAATTAATCCAAATGGTAAAAACTCCAATTGTTCATATGCAAAGAGTGGTGGCGGAGGAGTTGGCATGCTTAAAAGCAAAAAAAAACGGGATTATGGCAACCACAGGGTCGGTATGTGCCGGGCTGTTCCAAAGGGCGTTCGCGGAGGCGAATTTGGATTATATGCTGCCGGACGATGGGTGCCAGCAGCGAATTATGGATTTGATTTATGCGGGAGTTAAAGTTGGGAGGATGCCAGGCAAAGAGGAATTCCTTGAGCTTGCAGATGTCTTTTTGAAAGCCGGTTGCGATCGTATTGTTTTGGGGTGCACAGAACTATCGATTTTAAAAAAAATGCATAATCTTGGGCCGGTGTTTGTTGATACGCTTGATGCTGCTGTAAAATGCATTATAAAATACTTTGGGAAATCTGTGAGAAGAGATCGGTATGGCAGATGAAAGATGAAAAGAGAGAGATCCTGCGCCTGCGTAACGAGATAAAAGAGCATAATTACCGTTACTATGTTTTGGATGCGCCTGAGATTTCGGATAATCAGTATGATGCATTGATGCAGAGATTGCGAGCCTTGGAAGCGAGGCACCCCGAATTGCGGAACCTTGCCTCGCCGTCTGTTGCTGTGGGCGGTGAGGTTGCGCCAAGGATGGGGCAGATTAGGCATATGGTTCGCATGGATAGTTTGCAGGATGTTTTTGATCTCTCTGCTGTTCGGTTTTTTTGTGCTGGTGTGCGTGAAAGGTTTGGGGACGCGGTTTCGTTTGTGGTTGAGCCCAAGATTGATGGGCTTTCGGTTTCTTTGGAGTATTTTGATGGGCGATTGGTCAGAGCGGCGACACGTGGCAATGGTTTGGTTGGTGAAGATGTTACAGAAAATGTGAAGATGATTGATTCGGTGCCGAGGGTTCTTAAGAAAACGATCAAGCGCTTGCTTGTGCGGGGCGAAGTCTTCACCCCCACTCATGTGTTTCAGCAGCTGGTTGATGAGCAACGCAGGAACCAAGAAACCTGCTTTAAAAACGCGCGGAATGCAGCGGCAGGTTCTTTGCGTCAGAAAGACCCGGAAATAACTCGCGATAGGAGATTGGATATCTTTGTGTTTAATCTTCAGGCAGTAGAAGGAGTTGAACTCACAGGCCATAAAGAATCTATCGAATTCTTGAATGATTTGGGGTTTAAGACGGTGCCGGTATTTGGTGGATTCCAGGGCGACGCCGAGATCATTGCGCAGATTGAAAGGATTGGCAAAGCCGAAGCCAAAAGAGATTTTAACATCGATGGGGCGGTTGTTAAGGTTGACAATCTACGCTATCGTGAAGTACTAGGAACAACGGCAAAACACCCAAAGTGGGCAATTGCATTCAAGTATACACCGATAGAGATTCAAACTGAGGTTTTGGATGTGGAGATCAGTGTGGGAAGGACAGGTGTATTAACCCCGATTGCCATTCTGCGTCCGGTTTTGATTGACGGTAGCATGGTTAGCCGTGCAGTTTTGCATAACCAGGACTTCATCAAGAAGAAGATGTTAAATGTTGGCTGCTCTGTGCTGGTTCGGAAGGCTGGTGATGTGATCCCAGAGATAGTTTCGGTTGTGCGCAATTCTTCGATTGGCTACTTTAAAATCCCAAGGCAGTGCCCCTTTTGTTTGGCAGAAGCGTTTGAAGAGAATGTTGATTTGGTTTGCCAGAACCCGGATTGCCCCGGTCAGTTGGTTCGGAGGATTATGCATTTCACTTCTCGGGATGGTATGAATATTGAAGGGTTGGGGCCTGGGATAATCGAAAAGCTGGTAAAAAAGGGCTTGTTAAGTTCTGTTGCGGATGTATATTATTTGCAGATGGAAGATCTTGTTGACACAGAAAGACTAGGAGAGAAGTCGGCAGAGAATCTTTTGGCTCAGATTGAAGTTTCGAAGTTGGTTGGCCCTGCGCGGTTGTTGTTTGGTTTGGGAGTTAAGAATGTTGGAGCCAAAACTGCCCGTGATTTGATTGCACGCTTGGGGGATCTCGAACGGCTTTTTGTTGTGCAGGAGGAGGAGTTGCTGGCCTTGCCTGGTATTGGGGAAATTACGGTGGCTTCGTTGCTTAACTTTTTCGCTTTGCCGCAAACGAGGGTTTGTGTAAACAGATTAAAGGTGGCGGGCGTTACGCTGAAGAGTGCGTTGCCAGTTTCTAGCGAAACAAAGGTTTCCTGCGTGCTAACCGGCAGTTTTGAAAGTTTTTCTCGCGCGGAGCTGGAAGAAAGATTGGGGAGAGCTGGGGTGAATGTCTTGGGTAATGTTTCTGCAAAGACGAATTATCTTTTGGTTGGCAACAATCCAGGTGGCAAGTTAGCAAAAGCCGAACAGCTTAAGGTTCCTCTTGTTTTTGAAAAGGATTTGGAAAGGTTTTTAATTTGGGTGGTGGATCGCGTAGGGCCGTGGTGATCTATTGATCCCGCTCTCGGCTTTGTGTGCTGCACGTGAATCGGAGGAAATTTTAAAAGGCACAAAAAAGAAACCGCGGAGTCAGACCCATTTAACTCGCGAATCTGGCGTTGCGAAGATCCTGAGTGGCCCGTCACGCAAAATCGCGAGTTGCTGGTTGCTGATGTTTGTTTCGCCGCCCACGTTCGCAGAAGATGGTCTGCCAAACAAAAAAACCACAAAAGAGCGCCCAGGGCGGCAGCTCTCAGCCTTTGTGCAAAACGGCAAGTAGCGGGCATAAAGACGCAGTCTGTTTCTTCTTCGTTTCACAAGAACAGCTTCCGGGTGTTTGGGAAGCAGTTATCCTGGTTAATCCAAAAGCACGAAGGAAGAAGATGCGCTGTCAAACAACAAGTTGCAAAAGGACAAGCCCTCAAGTTTGTCGCTTTCAGCCTTTGACAAAACCGCAAGCAGGCCCAGAAAGTCGTCGTCGTTCTGTTCTCCCAGGGCCCCAGCGAGCCGGAGCAGCCGATGCTGCGGGAAGCAAAACCAGGAAAGCTGAAGATGCGCTACCAACCAAAAAACCACAAAAGTACAGGTCTTCCAGGTTGCCGCGCGCAGCTTTTGACAAAAATGCAAGCAGGCCCAGAAAGTGGTCGTCGTCTTTTTCTAGCCTCAACAACTGCAACTGCACCGGGTAGCCGATGACGCCCGGAGCTGTGAGAAGTTGGTTTTGGCATCGAAAAGCCATGACAATTCACGGTCGCTGGGGTACCGTTTCGACGTTGTGAAAATGGCTAGACGTCACAGGAAGTAGCAGGCTGTAGCTTTTTCTTAACGCCACCTAAAACTATCCGGGTGGCCGATAACGGCGGGAGCTTTTGCTAAGCTGACGAAGTTGGGTTTGGCATCAAAAAGACAACTGGGGGGGCGACCAAATGACAGACAGCAAGTTATCCTGCCCGAGCATGTAAAAATGACCATACGTTCTGCGAACTGCAGGGTCTGGTTCTCACGAAGGTGTGCGCGAGGGTGTTTTTGCCGGCGCTGTTTGCGCGGATAAATAAATCCTGCGGCCGTCGTGGCGCGAGCAGCGGGCCATGGTTTTAACGGCTTGGGCGAGCGGCGGCATTCAATCAGTCTGCTGATCTTTTTTGCTGTGTGACTGCCCTCAGCGTAACAGCTTTATGGCCATGGTAGAGAGTTTTCTTGTTTCTTGGTGGCAGTTGTTTGTGGTTGCGAAATCCTTCGATGGATGTGGTTAGTGTGTAACGGCTGGGCAGCCAGTTGGTGACCGCCGGCGCCAGCGTGGGCAGTTTCGGTGGTTTGTTCTGTTGGTTGAACAGAAAGATGTATGCTGTGTGAGGAGGGAAATGGTATGGGTTTTGATGTTGAGCGTATTGCAGAGCTGGCAAAGCTGGATCTCACTGAAGAAGAATTGCGCAAGTTTAATCTGCAGATCAAGAAGATGATGACATTGGTTAATTCGCTCCCAGAAGCTCAGGAAGATGCAGAAACGGTGCCGGTGACGCGGGCGTTGGCGGCTCTTCGGGAAGACGATCCCAAGGCAAGTTTAACGGCTGCAGAAGTTTTAGCTAATGCGCCAGCTGCGAAGGCAGGTTTCTTTTGTGTGTGAAAATGTGGGATTAACGAAGGAGGATTGCTGCGCTTGAAACTATGCGAATTAACAGCCACAGAGCTGGCAAAGATGTTGAAGTCTAAAGAGATCAGCGCTACAGAGCTTGTGGAAAGTGTTTTGCAGCAAATTAAAGAGAAAGAGCCGGATGTGGGCGGTTATATAACGGTTACAGAGGGAATCGCAAGAAAACAAGCAAAGGCTGTGGACGAAAAACGTGCTCGCGGCGATCGCCTTGGCGCGTTGGCTGGGATTCCGGTTGCGGTTAAAGACAACATTTGCACAAAAGGCATAAAAACAACAGCCGCTTCCCGGATTCTAGAGAACTTTGTTCCGCCATACAATGCAACGGTTATTGAGCGGCTTTTGGCGAGTGATGCAATTATTATTGGGAAGACCAATCTTGATGAGTTTGCGATGGGTTCTTCCTGTGAAAATTCGGCATTGCAGCGGACAAGAAATCCACATGACCTCAGCAGGGTTGCCGGTGGCTCTTCTGGCGGCTCGGCTGCTGCAGTTGCGGCGAATGAGGCGATTTTGGCGTTAGGGTCAGATACGGGCGGCTCTGTGCGGTTGCCAGCTGCCTTCTGTGGGGTTGTTGGTTTGCGGCCCAGTTATGGAATGGTTTCCCGCTATGGTTTGATCGCTTTGGCTTCTTCGCTTGATCAGATTGGGCCAATTGCGAAAACGGCTGAAGATGCAAAGCTTCTTTTTGATGTTATTGCCGGTGAAGATCCCAAAGATATGACAACCATCTCGAAGCAGCAACCCGCCGCGCAGCGCGATATCAAAAGCTTGACCGTGGGTTTGCATAAAGAGCAATTTGATTGGAAAATTGATTCGGAGATTGCAAAAAGTGTTGATGCTGTGATAAAAAATTTAGAAAAGCACGGTGCGACCATTAAAACGGTTTCGGTGCCGCACATGGAATGCCTGTTGCCGCTTTACTACATCATGTTAACCGTGGAGTGCGCCTCCAATCTGGCGCGGCTCGACGGCGTTAGATACGGGTACCGGGCCCCAGATGCTGGCGACGTGGAAAAGCTGTATTGCCAAAGCCGGGGAGCAGCTTTTGGTGACGATGTGAAAAGGCGGGTTATTCTTGGTACTTTTCTTTCTAGTGCTGAATTCGGCGGCGCTTATCGCAAGAAAGCGCTGTGTTTGAAGCGGAAGATTGAAGAGGGTTATCAGCGGGTTTTCGCCGAATGCGACCTTCTGATTTCTCCCATGAGTGTTACGCCTGCTTTTGGTGTGGGTGATGTGGTGGAGCCGCTTAAAATGTATGAAACGGACATGTGCGCTTTCGGTGCGACATTCGCTGGGGTGCCTGCCATGTCTGTTCCCTGCGGGTTCACCGATTCGAAATTGCCGATCGGGGTCCAGCTTACTGGGCCGCGTTGCTCAGACCGTTCCTTACTTTCTGTGGCTGCTTTGTGCCAACATCTGTTTTTGTGATTTTGGCAGTTAGCAACGCAGAAAAGATCCGAATTGGAATTATATCACCGGTCAAAAGAAGTTGTTCGGATTTTGAAGTGTGCTGCTGTTTTGTTTCTGTACACATAGCGGTGATAATATTTCAGCGCTGGTGGGGGTTGCGGCGTGTCGCTGGCACATCATCAATGCTGGGTTCCTGAATTGGCGTTCCCCAGGACCGCCGTTGGGCGAGGTACAGTTCGCCTGTATCTCGTTGCCGATGACGCTGTAGCAGATGCATCAAGGCGTTTGTGCGGGGCTGCAGAAAGCGTTTTTATATTTCGCAAAGAACCGAAATCCACATTAATTGGCAATTTCCGTGTGTTATTTGATGGAAAAGAAGTTAAGAATGAAGTTTCCTCCGATTGTGAGGTGTTTTTTTCTAAAAACGCAAAGTCCGCCGCAAGAAAGAATGTGGCGGACTTTGTTTTGTTGTAAAATCCGAGAATATAACACAAAACCCATAAAAACTAAATGTCCTCTTAGCCGTTAAAACCGGGCATTAACGGTTAAGAAACAACAAATAACCTTTATGGATATCGCGATGAATTAACATGTGTTAGCCTTTATGTTAGGGCGCTTTAGAATGCAATATTTAACCTGGGAGATTCTGTTTTGAAAACTAAGCAAGCAATAAACAGCCAGGAACCAACTTTTTTAGAACGAACAAAAAAGCCTGGTGCTTTTATTTGTCTCGCTTGCTGCAACAGGTTTGGCAAGGACGTACTGCATTGAATTGAACAAGAAGTCCACATGGAAAGGACGCCATTGCATATGTTTCAAAGGCAATTCCCCGCGTTCTTGTTGTAACTTTAAAGTCTAACAACACGATCGCATCGGCCCGTAATTTCATCGCTGTGAGTTACAATTACAATAGTCTTTCCTTCATTTTTAAATCTCACAAATTCATCAAGAATAATAGCTGCATTCTCCGGATCTAATGATCCCGTTGGTTCATCTGCCAAAATTATCGTGCATGGCTTCAGCGCAACTCGCGCCAAAGCAACTCTTTGTTGCTCGCCTCCACTGAGCTCAAAGATACTGTTCCCGAGTTTGCCTTCCAGGCCAACGCGCGCTACTGCCGCCTCTTTCATTCTATTTTTTTCTTTTTTACTTGCGTTTACGTATTCTAATGCAATGTCCAAATTTTGGCTTACACTTTCATTCTCGATTAAAGCAAAATTTTGAAACACATATCCGAAAACATAACGATATAACAGCAAAACATTTTTATCTCGTGGCCCTTTAATTTCTGTATTTTCAATCACAACTTTGCCACTATCTGGGCTTGTTAGGCAGCCCAATATGTTAAGGAACGTTGTCTTCCCTGACCCTGAGCGCCCAAGAACCGCCAGCATTTCATTGGCGTCGATTCTTAGTGAAAAATCTTCAAAGAGCTTTTTTTGACGAAAGCTTTTACTTACGTTCTGCATTTCTGCAACTGTCTTCATTGTCTATTCTCCTTTGAGCACATTGTTTAAATTTCTTGCTTCACTGATTCTAAGAAGTATGCTGCTCAATAAGAGATCTAGCCCAAGCAAAGTAAAAAAAACACCATTCGATGTCGCACTGGAACCTGAATTTCCCATACCAAGCGGCAAAAGATAAATTATTGGCCAAAAGCTCAAAAGCAAGATAAAAAAGATCCAATGTGATCGGAGAAACGGTTCGCCGGTTAGTTTTTTTATGGCATTTTTTATTCGATTCCTCTCGGAATAATTGCTAGTAATAAGAACAATCAGCATTGCAAATGCTATAAATTCCGCTATCACATCAAAAACAATCATCACAAAGTCATTTTTAATGGTTCTTATCTGCCACACCACTTCATCATATGCTGACCTTATTCCAAAAATATGGTTATACATACCGCTTTGCCTTAAATCTGATTCCAATTCATGCATGGCGTTTTCTGGATCGCAAATCCTATGATATATGCTGTGGGTGGTTGCGCAGGAAATCAACCCAGCCGGTATGTTTTTATAACTTGCAACAATTGCAATAGGGTCTCGAATTTCACCTGCTAACTTGCGATCTAGTAAAGAATTAAGTGAAAAGTAGCTTTGACCATCTTTAACGTAAACAATGTTGACTTTTGCGTCTTTTGCAATGCCGCCTTTTTTATATTCTTTCTGTATTTCATTATGATATTCTTTCATAAAAACGGGGACCAAAAGGGTTGTATCATAACTCCAATGATCGGGGATATCGATTTGCTTGTTATCAAGGCCATAAATCGGATTTTGCTTTAGATAATTGTTATTCACAGTTATAGCACGATATTCTCCATATGGGCAAATTTTGTGGATTTGATTGTCTTTTCTCCATGTTTGTTCTTGTCTCTCTATGTGATCGAGAGTGTAAGATGTAGTATCTATATACAACGACCCTTTTTTATTTCGCAAACACCAAAGCTCATTTGTATCCTTCGTGATTTCCGGAGAAAAGCCTGCTTCATCGTCTGCCCACATATCCCGTTCAATTGTTTTAAAATAGCATGAAAAACTTTCCCACTTTTTTTGAATCTTTTTTTGCGTTGCCAAATACCGAGCATAATCAAGGCCGCCACACAGCGATAGCACCAAAATAACCAAAAATGCGAACTTAATGGAATAGCTTGAAACTCGAATAAATTGCATGGGTTTTTTGTTTTTTACCATTAGATCTATTTTGACCATTGGTAAAATACATGTTGAAATTAAAACCACAAACAATATTAAAGAAACGTAAATTGCATGAAATAAAGCTAACTGACCCCAAAATGCGAGAGAACAGCCCAAATTTTTGAAAAAGGCAATCCAAAGCAGATTCACAATCCAAACGCCACACAAGCACCATAAACAATTTACAGCTGTTTCTATAACAAGTTGTTGTCTGATTTTTATGTTTGAGAAACCGACAGATTTTTTTATGGCCAAACTTTTGAAGCTAAAAAACATAGAATATAAATAAGCTAAGAACAACAAAATTAACAAAAACCTCATGACGCTAGGTAGAGTATGCCCAGAGTCAGATGCGTTTACGGCAGTGTTAGTGGAAAATTTACATTTAATTAATCCGCGTTTCTTTAAATTATTCTCAAAAACCTTCAATTTTTGTGTATCTTTTGTATTTACATGAAAAGAATGGAAATAGTCACCCTTCTCGAAAATCGCTAACAGAGGACGCAATTCGATTTTTAAGGTGCGACCAAAAATTCTGATGCGGCCGATTTGATTTGGGGCGTGCGTATTTTCACTTGAAATAAACGGGTTAGTATCCCATTTAGAAAAGAAACGGCCGGAAACAAGTCTTTTTAAAATCCTGTCTTGGCCCCGAGGGGTTTGTTGACCTAAATATATTCTTATTTTGTCTGTTCCATCCGCAAGCTTAATGACGTTCCCAACAATTCCCATAGACACACCAGACTCAACCGCGGCAGCGTCTATATCTTTTAACATCGCTACTTTATCTTTCTTGGCCCCATCAAATTGCAAGTCATGAACTGTTGTTCTATCCTTACCTATGACGATATCCTTGACTTCTGCATACTCAAAGGCCTGCACAAATATCAATGATGGTACTAAAAGGGTTATAAAAGTGACTAATCTTAATATCTTTTTCCCCATAATCACTCGCACACCCTTCCAAATTATAAAATATCATGGTCAGATGCGCAATCGATATGCCAGTAAGCCTTGCATTTTTTTTCTTGCCCTTTTGAATAAGTTATTCTTGCTTCCGCCACTTTGCCCGGTATATGGCAATCCCTAACGGAACCTTGGTCAGACTCCGCTGTGGCTCCGTGGTTTTTTTCGTTGTTGCTATAATTAGAATAACAAACATGCTCTAAACTTAAACCGCTGAGTCCAAACCCTCTTATCCATTCTCCACCGCGCACTTCAGAAGCTACTCTTATTCGGCTTTTTAGTATTCTATCTCTTTGCCCAATTAAATCATAATCTATAAGGTCATTTCCCTGCTCGTGAATTGTTTTAAACAAAATTACGTAACTTAAAAATCCTCCCAACAGCAATGCCAAAAGCAACACAAAAGTTAAATTCACCCATTTTTTGTTGTTGCGAAAATTCACTTTTATGATCACCTCGTTAAATTACGTAAAAACACAAGGCAGGCAGAAACAAATCTGGCCCGCCCTTTATGGCAATCACGGTGACAACTCATCAATATACATCATGGGTTGCATCGTCAGGTGGACAATTGATATGCCAGAAAGTATGACAGTCGTCCTCTGTGTCTTTTGAATAAGTTATTTCTGCTTCTGCTGTTGCGCCAGGGACGCGGCACACCCTAACTGAACCTTGGTCAGACTTCGCTGTGGCGCCATGATTGAGCCGGGGATGAAAGTAGTAAGACCAACATACTCTCTCTCCACTTTAAGTGATTGCCTCGCAACCCATGTGTCCACTCGCCACCACCAACACTTGCAGCAAGGCAACACATTGTTAGCGCCAACGCCAAAAAACCTACTAAAGTTAGTGATAAATACTTCTTGTTGCTCATACTAATATCATTCTTTCTATATTGGAGTTGGTCATTTTCACAGGTCGCCAGCGACCAAGAAAGGCCACTGAATCATTGTAGCTACTTTCTGTTGATTTGTCTACTTCATCTCGCCTAGTTTGCAAGAGAGTTGTGCCAATTTAAAGTAATTGCCAAAATATGCCCCGACCATGCTTGTTTTGTTGCCGCTTGACGTGCTTGGTGCCTTGGATTTTTCGGCGAGGCTTCTTTCGCTGCCACCGGCGTCCGCCCTGCGGTATGATCTGGCTGTGTGTTTGTTTGGTTCCGCTAAGCTGCTGTGATTTACTTGGTCATGTTAATTTGCCATCCAGCTCTTCAGAAACGCTTTGATTCATGATGCTCATGCATAAAAGCGTTAAAACCATCAGTACCAAAGAAATGGCTGCACCCACATGCGGGTTATATGTGTTGCCCAGGAACTGCATATCAATGAGGTCGCCGATCAACATGTTGCTGCCGCCACCAAGCATGCGTGAAATAATGAAAGTGCTGACAGCAGGGACAAAAACCATGTTAGCCCCGGTAATCACCCCAGGCATGGAAAGTGGTAGCACCACATGTCGTAACACGGCAAAGGTGCCAGCTCCCAGGTCCTGCGCGGCCTCGATTGCGCCATTATTGATTTTTGTCATTGTTGAAAACAGTTGCAGGAGCATAACCGGTAGATAGTTATAGATCATGCCGATGGCAACGGCAATCTTTGTGTTGATGATGTTAATGCGGCCCAACCCCAACTGCAATAGAATGCGGTTTAAAAGCCCGGTGTTTTCAAGAATGGTAAGCCATGCATATGCGCGCAGCAAAAAATTGATCCACATCGGCAATACAGAAATAACAAGGATCAGATGCCCAGTTTGTGGTTTCATGCGCGAAAGGATATATGCAAATGGATAGGCGATCACCAAGGTTGCAAAAGTGATGACCGCAGCCATCAGGATAGATTTTATTGTCACCGAAAAATATCGGCCGATATAAGATATGTTCATTATGGTAAAAGTATTATCTTTTGTGGTCATTGCAAAGAACAGGATAATCAACATCGGTGCCACTGTAAACAGCAGCACCCACGCGATGTAAGGAAACGAAAGAATCTTTAGTCGGCTCATTCAGACACGACCTTCCTCTGTTCTTTTGGTGTTGCTCCAGCAAAACCATTGCTGCCTTGCCATTGGCAACCGTGCCATGACGTGTTGTAGCAACGCTGGTGCAAAAGGTTATTGTCCACGGAGCGGTGCCGAGAGATCGCCTCGCCAATGGCAAAGTCGCCTTGATGTACTTGCTGCGAGGATATTTGTTTGTTTGTGCGTTTGTTGATGCTGTTGGCGCTAATTAATCAGGTGTTGGTGGTCCGTCGCCCAGCTAGATTTATGGGTTTGTAGGCATCGTTGTTTAAAGGCGCGGGATTTTCATCTTTTTCATTATGTGTATGTCAGTTGGTGAGAAATCCAAACCAATTAAATTCCCGGGTTCCTGCGAAATGGTGGAATGAATTAACCAGAAACAGCCGCAGGAGTCAACAGTTATTTCGTAATGCACCCCTTTAAAAGTTACGCTGCTTACTACCCCAGTTATATTTGCGTCTTGGGCGGCAACAACCCGCACATCCTCTGGACGAAGCACAACATCAACGCTCTCGTTTGCCTCAAAGCCTTTGTCTACACAAATAAAGTCATTACCAAGAAAGCTTACCAGAAAATCTTCTTTCATAATGCCTTCTATTATGTTGCTTTCACCAATAAAATCAGCAACAAATGCGTTTTCTGGCTCGTTATAGATATCGATAGGTGTGCCAATCTGCTGGATCTCGCCGTTATTCATTACTATCACAATATCCGACATAGTCAAGGCTTCCTCTTGATCGTGGGTGACATAAACGAAGGTGATGCCAAGACCCTGTTGGATTTTTTTTAATTCGGTTTGCATCTCTTTGCGAAGTTTTAGGTCTAATGCACCCAGCGGTTCATCCAGAAGCAGTACCTGTGGCCGATTGATCAATGCCCTGGCAATGGCAACACGTTGCTGCTGCCCCCCAGAAAGTTTGTCTATTCCTCGCCGTTCAAATGCGGTTAAATTCACAAGTTCCAACATCTCGTTAACCCGCAATGCGATCTCTTTTTTTGGTACTTTTTTAAGCTTTAATCCGAATGCAACATTGTCATAAACATTTAGATGGGGAAACAAAGCATACTTTTGAAAAACCGTGTTGACCTTGCGGCTGTATGGCGGCAGATCTGTAATATCCACATTTTCAAAAAATAATCGGCCACTTGTTGGCTTCTCAAAGCCTCCGATTATCCTCAAGGTTGTGGTCTTGCCGCACCCGGATGGTCCTAGCAAGGTTACAAATGTTTGATCATATAAATCTAGATTGATGTTGTCTAGTATGCGCTCACCATCAAAATCAACACAGATCCCGGCGAGCCGTATGATTACATCTTTTTTCAACCATCGCAATCCTTTCTGTGAAACACTTGTTTGGCGATGCACTTCACCACTTTGCCAGCGTTGCGTAGGCGCCTTGTCCTGTCGCCTTTTTCAAAACTCAAAGCGCTTGTTTAAGTTTATCCGCGTGTTAGGCAACCGAAGGCCTTCAAAGTCTTGGTAGTTCGTTTTTGGACGTTCGCCCGAAAGGCAATTGTTTGCAGCAAAAAGGGACGACGTGGTGGGACAATCGAATACTGTGGCGGCTTGTTCTCCGCCAGCGGTGGCTAACCGCCAAAGTGGTTTATTTTCATTGCTTCCTTAACTTTTGCAACCGTTTCCTGGCCTATCGTGTTCGCTTTTTCTGTGCCAGCAACAAGAATCTCGCGAACGAGATTTGGGTGCGCTTCGTAATATTCGCGCTTTTGCCGGATAGGTTTTAGCAGGGCGTTCACTTTTTTAAAGAGGTTGTTTTTGCAATCAACACAGCCAACTTGCGCCTGCTTGCAACTCTCACATATATTTTCGCATTCATCAGGATTGAAGATTTTATGGTAAGAAAAGGCCGAACACACGTCTGGGTGCCCCTTATCTTTCACATTTATTCGCTGTGGATCGGTCTTTGCGGAAAGTATTTTTGCCTTAACCATCTCTTCGGTGTCACACAGAAAAATGGCGTTGTTTAGGCTTTTCCCCATCTTTGCGTTGCCATCCAGGCCAACAAGCCGAGGGCAGGCGCTGAGCATCGCTTCTGGCTCTGTGAGCACATTTGTCTTATATAAATCGTTGAATCGCCGTACTATTTTTTTTGTTAGTTCCATGTGCGGTAGCTGGTCTTCACCAACTGGCACCAAGTTCGCGTTGCAGAATGTGATATCTGCCGTTTGGCTGACCGGGTATCCCAAGAACCCGTAGGTCATGTCTTCATAGCCGTAGTTCGCCGCTTCGGTTTTTATTGTGGGGTTATGCCGCAAGGTGTTAACGCTTACTAGCATGGAATAAAAAACCGTCAATTCCGCAATGGTAGGCACCATCGATTGGACAAACAAAGATGCCTTCTCCGGATTCAGCCCAACCGAAAGGTTATCTAATGCAACGGCATAAACATTTTCGGTTATCTTCTCTGGCTGCTCAAAATGGGTTGTTAATGCTTGCACATCGGCGATTAGTATGAATGTATCATATTCTTCTTGCAGCGCCACGCGGTTTTGGAGGCTGCCCACAAGATGCCCCAAGTGCAAGTTCCCTGTTGGACGATCACCTGTTAAAATACGTTTTTTCATAGTTGTGCTCCTCCCTG
>JAIRZL010000021.1 GCA_031267245.1 Oscillospiraceae bacterium | reverse complement strand
ATCCAAGGTGTGGTGAATTATCTTAAAAATCATTCGTTCCCGGCGTATCAACCTGAAGCAATTCAATATTTCCCAGAAGTTAGCCGGGGGGTTCCGGATATGTTGAAAGCTATTGATGCGGCAAAGACATATATCTTTTTTGAATCATTCATTATTAAGGAGGGCGAGATGTGGTCGCGCCTTCTTGAGGTGCTAGAAAAGAAAGCCAAAGAGGGTGTTGAAGTGCGCCTTGCATATGATGCTTACGGGTGCATAAATCTCCCGCTAGGGTTTTCGCAAAAACTTCGCGAAAAAGGGATCAAATGCCGGGCTATCAACAAAATCCCTTTGTTGTTAAACTTTAATATCAACAACCGTTCCCATGTGAAGTTAACCATTGTGGACGGAGAAGTTGCCTTTGTGATGGAGGGCAATATAGGGGATGAATACATTAACAAAACTCAGCCTTATGGGCATTGGAAAGACGGGATTATGATGCTCAGAGGTGCGCCTGTAAACAGCATTGTTGCCATCTTTCTTAAGCTCTGGCATTTTGGTGAAGATCTTGATACGGAACAGATTTTTGAGAACGAAAAGTACTTTAAAAAGCCAGAAAAACCGGCATCGATGGCGCCAAGTGATAATAATTCCTCGGGATTAGTTGTGCCGTTTTATTGTTGGCCTTCTGCAGCAGAACCAATCTATGAAAACGTTTATCTTCAGCTTTTGAATTCTGCGAAAAAAGAAGTTGTTTTTGTCGCGCCGTATTATATCCCAAGCGATAGGTTTTTGGATGCTTGTGTGATGGTTGCAAAAAAGGGGATTAGCGTTAGTCTCATTACCCCTGCGACATATAATTCAGTGGGAGCAAAATTGCTCACACGCCGCTTCTTTCCGCAGCTTCTTGCGGCTGGGGTGAATATATATGAATATACACCTGGCTTTATCCATTGCAAATCGATGTTGGTTGATTCGGTTTGTGGTGTTTTTGGGACGGCGAACATGGACTATCGCAGCTTTTATTCCGCATTTGAAGCTGGGGTTGTGCTGGCTAACCCTGAAGCTGTGGCGCAGCTTGCGGCCGATTATACGCACACCATACAGCAAAGCCACAAGGTTACAATCGAGGATTGCACAAGTGGCCCGCTTATCGTAGTTGGAACCATGTTGCTGACGCTGATTATTGCAGTGTTTTAAGGACCGAGCAGTCTGCGGCATGGCATCAAAATGGGGCCGCCAAGCGGCGGGCACAATTCGTATGAAACTGTACTGCTTGTAGCCGCACAATTATGGGCGTGGTGCGGGACCATGGCTACCTATGGGTAAAGCAAGCAAGACGACCCGCCCCCAGAGGTTGGTCGTCTTGCTTGTGGCAATGGCTGGTTGACGTTAGTTTTTTGTTGCCAACACCTCCAGCGCTTTCCGTAATTGCTCGTCATTTTTCAGATCCAACGGCTCCAAACTCATGGGAGCGGAAAGGGAAACAACAAAATTAGGTGTGGGGCCAACGCCATCAAATGCTTTCCCATCTGGCAACCCATATTTTGCTGTGGGTAGCTCCACAGCGGAGCCATCTTGCAGTTCAAAGAAAACTTGTATTTTGCCGTTGCCCGCTGTTTGTTCACCAACGAACAGCGCTTTCTTATAGTGGCATAGAACTTGAATAAACAGCTCTGCCACCCCAGATGTTTTGCTGTTACCCAAAACGATAACAGGCTTGTTAATTTCGTGATTTCCGTCACTGTAAAAAAGGTTTTCTTTCTTTCCGTCTGAATATATAGCAGAAACGATCAACCCTTGTGGCAACATCCATTGCAGGGTTTCTGCCACGCATTCAAGCGATCCGGTTGCTGTGTTCCGCAAATCTATGATAATTGCCGACTTCTCTTCTGTTAGGGCAGAAAGCTGTTGCGGCAATTCTTTTTGCACTTGCTCGTTAAATGTCAGTATCTTGATGTATCCCACATCTCCAAAATCGGCTTTCTTCAGCGACGAAACACCAATTTGTCTGATGACGAGGTCTTTTTTTAGTTCATCAACACCTCTGCGCAGCAGGATAGAGACTTTTGTGCCGTCTGGTGAGTTTAAAATGCTAAGGCAATCATCAATATTCGCAGCCACCACATCAATATCATTAACACGTACGATCAAATCATGCACCCGGAGGTCAGCAGCCAACCAAGCTTCGTCATAAATCTCTGCAACACGGATACAGCCGCCGTCCGCCACAAAACGCACTCCACAAGGCAGACTTGGCCCCTGCTGTTCGCGCATCACTTGTTCATATTCTTCTGGAGATAAATACCGGCAACCCTGATCCGAAAGGCCAGCAATATAGCCCTTCCTTATGGCAGCAATTAGTGCATCATCATCGATCTTTCCGTTGAATTTGCTTCTTACAATACCGTCCAGCTCATATAATTTTAAAAAAATCCCCTCGTAATTGGACGCACTTCTTAACTTTTTATTAAAACGCGCGAAATCAACAACCATAACTGCAGACATTGTTGCAACAACCACCAACGACAAAGAAGATAAGAAGAAGGTTACCGATATCTTCCCTTCTTTATGTTGCTTTTTCATATCTTCTGCCACCACCAATCCTTAAACACGCCACACGTTATCTGTTTTTTTTGCTGCCTCCACTTGGTGGTCGTGAAGAATTTGCTGTTCTTGGCCAGAGCAGCACAGCAGAGGCCGCCAATATTGAAAGTTTTACTTCACATAGACAATTTAGCAACATCTTTTCTTAGATTTGCCGCTCGTATTCCATGAGGAATCCACAACAAAACAGTAATCGCCAAGCATACCAAAAACAGGTTTATGTAATACGCCACCCCTTCTCCCAACAGGCTCATCGGGAAGACAGTCTCCTGCAAAAACATATAATTCTGATGACACGTTACATCCACAATCCCAACAAATGCAGCCAGCATTACCAAGACTTTTAAGGATTTGCTACAACCCGCCCACACAAGCACATAATTATCCACAACAATGCCATAAACAGCAGTTAGCAATATATAGCCATGCACTACAAAAAACGCCCAAAACCTCATTTTATCTGGCCCAAAGCCCTGAATATTTGCAGGAGCAACAATTGCACCAAATGCCCCGAAAGACCATATATAAATAAAATAAAAAAGCGTATTGTTACGTTTGCTTTTTTTGTTCAGATTTAAAATAAAAGACATCATCATTGTTGCATTGCACAATTCCAAATTGAACAACTGGCTCCAAAAAATACCATCATTCAAATAAAACCAGAGTAGGTCACTCGCATGCGCGCATATTGTCAGCCATGTTGCAATTACTTTTATTTTTCTGTCAATTTTTGCGGTAATTCTATTTTTGAAGAAAATTATCATCACAATCGCAAATAGCATAAAACAAATCACCAGTTTGTGCGCGGGCGATCCAATTTTCATAACTATCTGTGAAGGGGATTTTGCATCGAAAAAACATTTTAAAAACTTCAAGCGATATTCCTCCTTCCGGCACCATCGCACCGAGTGTTAGGTATTTCTGGCGCCATTACGCGCCTTTTCGCCAGTCGATACTCCATTGTTCTTCCTCTCATCCAAATTTCAATTGCAAGGGAAAACTTTACTCATATTATTCATATTTCAACAACAATTATCTTGGAGTCTCTGGAATCATACTAGTTCTCGGATTGGGCTTTTACCCATGTTGTTGATAGTATAGGGGCGGTGAATTGTGAGTATGATAACTTTTGTGGGGAGATGAATATCTCACGTCTAGGCTAAAGTTCGTGGAGCGCACCGATACAAATTTAAAGCTCACCAATGAGCAATAACGACAATGACGGCCAGCTGCAGAGAATCACATCGCTTTTTGTTTTCCCTTTTGGGACGGCTGCCAACCAGTCGGCCAAATCCAATGCACTCTGGCAACATCTTCCGCGTTTATTAAGTGGCTTATTGCCTTGGGTATTAATATTAATACTTGCTTGCCCGCTCACAATCAGCAACCGTTTGCGTTTGCTTAATTGCTCAATGCGCAAACTCCATTGATCGCTTCCAATTGAGCACGTAAGGGGGCTTTGCTTTCATACCGCCTTTTTTACACCGGCCGTACTGAACGTGTCACTCCAATTGCTGCCCGCAAGCACACCCGACTTTGGCAATATTTGGCCGCTAAAAGCGGTGACAGGCTTGGTGGCAAGCTCTGATGATGCTTGTTATGCTCTTCTGCAAACTTCGCGCACCGCCCTAGCGCACCCCACACGCGTGGCGCCCAACATTAAAAGAAATATCTTTGCGCACTGGCGCTGTGGGTGAATTGGTGAGCGAACGCGCCAAAAATGGCTTACCGGCAAACTTTTCCGCATTTAAAAAGTGTAAGTTTTTTGCGCCCATAAAAATATTCTTTTGTTAGTTGATATTTACCAAATTCGCGATTTAAGTTTTCCTTTTTATCTGTTTCGCAAACCACAATCCCATTCTCTTCCATAAGCGCAAACACATATGGCAATATGTTGCTTAAATTCACTTCCCCGTACGGTGGATCCAGGATCGCAACGTCAAAACGGTTGCTGATTCCGCTTTGCAAAAAATTCTCTACCCTAGTAACCCTCACCACAGATTGCTCTGCAAACCCCGCATTTTTTAGGTTTGCGCAAACAATTTCGGCCGCTGCCTTGTTTACCTCCACGAAAGTGCAAAACCCAGCACCACGACTTAACGCTTCGATTCCAAGCTGGCCAGTGCCGGCAAACAAATCCAAAACCTTTGCACCTGCTATCGCACCCTGTAAGAGATTGAGTAAGATATTGAACATCGCCTCTTTAACTACCCCAGCAGTTGGCCTCGTACCGTCCCCTTGCGGCACCAGTAACTTGCGACCGCGCGCCGATCCAGCAACAACCCGCATAATTCACATTCCTTTTTTATAACGCCGTTGGCTTTTTTGCAATTTTCCACGCATCTCTCCAAGCGAATGCACCACGCAAACAAATCAACGCCCAGCCAACAAAGAAACGAAGCGGCCCCCTCTCACAAGCTCTACATAGACACCTTATAAGAGGCACTACAGGCCCTGTAAGGGTAGAAAGCAGCCGAACAATCAACCAAAATATCTTTGCGCACTGGTGCTGTGGGTGAATTGGCGAACGAACGCGCCAAAAATGGCTTACCGGCAAACTTTTCCGCATTTAAAAAGTGCAAGTTTTTTGCGCCCATAAAAATATTCTTTTGTTAGTTGATATTTACCAAATTAAACCTCCAGATGTCTGGGAGCCGGCGGCCACTGAGCCTGTTTACTCCGTGGCAACACCCAGCAACGAAGAACAGGGAGGTCGTTCCCTTCCAGCCGAATCTTATAGACGAGCTGTCACCGAACCACAAAGCGGCAACGTAATCGGCGCGACACATCAGCCCGAAAAACAGCGACGATGGGCGACAGGTGCACGGCAACGGGCTAACATGATCGTCCGGGAACTCCACGCCTAAATGTTTTTCGCTACACCCATTGTTGCTGGCGGCAACTTAGTTTGCTGCCCACCTAAAAACCAACAACTAGCACGGCGGCATCGGGAACGTTTCCATCAAAGCCCGCTGTTGTTTTGTGCTAAGATCAAGATCTGTTTCTTTCCATTCCTGTCATCTCATCCTGTCACCGAGATGTTTACATTTGGTCCGCAGCGACAGTTGTTTTTTGCTGCTCCTTTGCCTCAACACCTTCTAACGTGGCAGGCGCCTCCAATGTCGGCTGCTCTTCTACTTGATGTTTTTCTTCAGCTTGACCCATCAGCCGACTCATCAAATCAGGAATCGTATCCGCTGTGATTTCACCGCTGGTCAATCCAAGCAAAACGGCTCGCACCAGCGGACGCGGCAGCTTCGTTATCGCCGTTGTCACGGTGCGCAGCAGATCCAAAACTCCTGTCAGCGTGATTACCCCGTGCTCCATACGGGTCCAAATTTCGCGAACAATCGGGGCCGTCTGAGGTGTTAACAGCGACCCCAGCAGCCGCAGCAATTCTAAAAGATTCGTTCGTTCGATTTCGTCCTGCTCCGTTCTGGTTAGCACGTCGAGCAACAGGCGCACCGGAAGTGGCTTGGGCAATAAGCAGTTTAAGATAGCGCCCAAATAACCAACACTGTGCTTATGCATTGCCTCTTCATCGCAGAGCAGTTCAAGCTCCCAAGGGCAAACCATAAATCCGCGTTCCGTCAAAACGGAAGGGAACTGCGGGAACAACGCCACCCTATACGCGGCCCTCTCCGCGCGCCTTGCATTCTGATCGCAGGCAGCTGGCAAAAAGCTAAGCAGCTGCTCCGCTAAGTTCTGGGATTGAGGCCAATACCAGAAAGTTTCCACGCCGCAGATGTGGTTCGGATCTCTTCTGGGCGTCGCGGAATTGGCATGCACAGAAATGAGCAAATCTGGTGGTGGGCCCGGCAACGCGGCAACAAGCTGCGGACGCTCGTCCAATGTAACCGTTCGGCCTTGCGCCTCGTCTTGCGGCGTTCTGGTTTCGTGCACCACAGCGCCGAATGTCTCCAGCAGTAACTTCAGATCTTGAACCTGCGCAAGGTTTATGTCTTTCTCAA
>JAIRZL010000019.1 GCA_031267245.1 Oscillospiraceae bacterium | reverse complement strand
GGTGAGATTTGTTTGCTGAAAGGTCATGAGGATTACGTTGCTCCGATTGTCGTGGGTGCATTAAAGTTCGACACAGCAGAGGGCGAAAAGCGTCTTGGTTGCGCTGCTTATGGCTTTGTTAATTTGATGGATGGTAGTGCTACCGTTTTTACAACAACATTTGAATTTGTTGAGGAGATTGATGTGCCGCGAGCGAAAGAGAACATGGAACGCACGCGTATAATTATCGCCGAAGGTGCGATTGGTGATGAGTTGATTGATGCAAAAGCGCGATATGATCGTTGCAAGGCTCGGTTGGCGGTTGCTCAGCTTGGTAGGGGCAAGTAGCTTTGGTTGCCGTTTACTTTTCTGGTTTTAAACTTCAAAACATCCTTAAATTAAGGGTGTTTTTTATGCTATCTTGGACCATTATCACGGTGCCAAAAAGCTGGTCATTATCGCCGAAGGTGCGATTGGTGATGAGTTGATTGATGCAAAAGCGCGATACGATCGCTGAAAGGCTCGGTTGGTGGTTGCTCAGCTTGGTAGTGGCAAGTAACTTTGGTAGGCTTTCGTCTTTCTGGTCTTTTTTGATTGCTTATTGTTCCGGCCCCTATGGCGAGGCAATGCCTCGCCATTGGGGGCAATTTGGGGCGCCAGCAGGCAGAAGCCAAGCAAATTTGGCCTTTTGGCAGAAGCTTAGGACCAATTGGCTCCTCTTTCTTTGATGTGCTTGGAGAGAAGTTTTGGGATCGGGCAAGCAGAATTAATGAGCGTTCTTTGTGGTGCTGGGTGGTGTCCCTTCCTCCGGAAATTGTCTGCCTTGTTTGGGCCTGGCGCAACCAAGCCGGTAACATTAGCGCTCCTGGTAAGTTTTACCCTCACCAATACGGCATAACAAAGAATCCACTGCGGTGATTGCGAAAAAACGAGAAAGCTGTTCGATGGGTGGTAGCCTCAGGCACTGCCCGGCGTGCTGCACGTTAGCGATTGACAAAAGAAAAGATATGGTGTATACTTAAACAGTAAAGTTTATGGCCTTTACGGCTTTTTACTTTTAAGGGGTTATATATGGCTAAAAATTTAGATATGTCTAGGTTGTTAGATTTTTACGGTGGTGAGCTAACAGCTAAGCAACGAGAGGTAGCGTCTTTATACTTTAATGATGACTATTCTCTTAGCGAAATTGCGGAGATGTTAAGCATCACCAGGCAAGGCGTTCGTGACCATATAAGAAAGGTGGAAACCGCCCTTAAAGATTTTGAAGAATGCTTGTGCATGGCGAAGAACCATTCGAGGCTCCAGGAACGTTGTCAGCAGCTTAATCAGATGATCGATACTGTTAAGCAATATAATGCAAAGTATCTGTTTTCAGCCGAGGTAACAAAACGATTGAAGGAGATGACAGAATTGCTCAACAAGTTGATTGCCGAACAGAGTGGTGAATCTATTTAATGTTTGAAAGATTAACAGACAAGTTGTCGTCCGCTTTAAAATCTCTTCGTTTTCGTGGCAAAATCTCCGAGGAAGATGTTAAATCTGCGATAAGAGAGATTAAATTGGCACTATTGGAAGCGGATGTGAATTATGGTATTGTTCGGGATTTTGTTGGCCGTATCCAAGCTCTTGTAATAAACCAAGAGGTTATGAAAAGCCTAACACCATTGCAGCATATAATAAAAATCGTTAGGGAAGAGCTAGTGACTTTACTGGGGTCACAAAGTGAACAGATAAAGTTTTCTTCGATGGATCCATCTATCATACTTTTGTGTGGTTTGCAGGGTAGTGGGAAAACCACGCACGCCGCCAAATTGGCTTTTTTTTTAAAGAATAAGTGTAAAAAAAATCCCGTGTTGGTAGCATGCGATATATACCGTCCGGCAGCAATAGAGCAGTTGAAATCGCTGGGGAGTAAGGCGCTGGTTCCTGTTTTTGAACAAGGGAAGGTGTCGCCGATCCAGATAGCGCAAAATAGTGTGCAGTATGCAAAGAACAACAATCACGATGTGATTATCTTGGATACTGCTGGGCGTTTGCATGTGGACAAGGAATTGATGGAGGAGCTCCGTGGGATAAAAGTGGGCGTTGCTGTATCTGAGACCTTGTTGGTTGTGGATTCCATGGCCGGGCAAAGTATTGTTGCTGTTGCTTCTGCTTTTGACGATATGGTTTCTGTGGATGGCATAATTTTAAGCAAAATAGATAGTGACGCTCGTGGCGGTGCTGCCATTTCGGTTCGCGCTGCGATCCAGAAACCGATTAAGTTTATGGGAACAGGCGAGAGATTGGCTGATTTGGATGTGTTTCACCCAGATCGGATCGCCTCTCGGATTCTTGGGATGGGTGACACGCTTTCTCTTATTGAAGAAGCGGAAGCGGCGTTTGATGCTGAGCAACAGCGAAAAATTGAAAAAAGTCTTCAAGAAAACAATTTCAGTTTCGACGATCTCCTTGCAAATATGCAGGCTATAAAAAAGCTGGGGTCTTTAAAGAATATTGTCTCTATGATCCCTGGAGTTGGCGGCAAGATAACAGAAGAGCAGTTTGAAAAAAGTGAGAAGGAGTTAATAAAAACAAAGGCGATAATTTCGTCCATGACGTTGCAGGAGCGCCAAAACCCGGATATAATTAAGGCAAGTCGGAAAAAGCGGATAGCTGATGGTAGCGGTCACAAGGTTGAGGATGTTAATAGACTGTTTAAGCAGTTTGAGATGATGCGGCAAGCAATGAAACAATTCAGCAGTTATCGAAAAAAGCAAAAAAGTAACGAAAAGTGATTTCTTAGTTTTTTTGTTGGATTGATGCTGGTGGTGCCTTGCCTTTTGCTGGCTCTAGGTAACCTTTTTCCAAGTAAGTGCTTCCCGACTTATGGGAATAACGTTGAGGTCAAGCAAAGTCTCGTTTTGCAACAAACTGCAGGTCGGATTCGTTGTTTTTGCCTAGGCTTGCCTTCTGATGTTGGTGGCCAATATTTGCAAGAAAAGCTGAGGCACAGCGAAATCCAGGTATGGTGTCTAGCGCGTCCAGGTGGGCCGTCAGTTTTGCTGCTCTCGCTGAAAAATTATCCGGGGCGCAAACTACTTAAATGAATGTGGGGTAGTTGCCGCAGTAAAGAACAACGGTAACCATCCGTGGGGCGAAAAATGGTGCTGCTGCCAGTTGTTGGCATCGGCGACAACGTTGTGTTGGCCGCCGAAAGGCAAAAAAATAGGCTGGTTGGTTTTTTTGTTGTCTGGCAGGAGCAAGTCCGCTGATAGAAGCTGGGTGAAGTGCCTACGGCGTGGTTCATGTGTCATGGTGCTACGTTGGGAAGGCGGGTGGCTCCGTAAAGTTGGCGCATCAAAGCGGGTGCCTCGTGCCAATGGGGAAGTGCCTAAACGTTTTTGTGGCGGCCCTTTTTGCCGGGCAGCGGCGTGCAAATTAATGCCGCTTGATTTTCTGTGGGGCAATGTTGGTGAGTGGTTAAGCAAGGGCAAAAAATGCAAGCTGGTTGATTGTACATATATATGTATATATATGAGTTGCCACTCAGGGGCGCGGTAATGTTTACCGCTCCGTTGCTCGCTGTTGCGTCGGCGAAGTATGAAATGGTAAAATTGCAGAAGATGCAGAAGATGAGGAGATGGTTTTTGTGGTAAAAATTCGGCTTAAAAGGATGGGAGCAAAAAAAGCGCCATTTTATAGATTGGTGGTCGCCGATATTCGGTCGCCGCGTGATGGCAGGTTTATTGAAGAAATTGGGTCTTATAATCCTTGCACCAACCCCGCAACAATAAAGATAGATAGGGAGCGGGTGGATTATTGGTTGAGTAAGGGCGCACAACCAACAGATACCGTTAAATCGCTTTTGAAAAAATAGATTTTCGTTACCCTGTATGTGGTTTTTTTGCAATTCAGTGGTGTTGTAAAGATGGCCGCGGGTAAAGATATAACATGTTTATAGACGTTGTGTGGTAGGTAGGAAGTGGTAGCAACTTGTTGTTTTGTGAATGGGCAGGGAAGGGGGCGGAGGTTTTGTGGCTGTGCAACAACTAATAGAAGCCATTTTTAATGATGTTGTTGATGAAGAATATGCAATAAAAATTAATCTCAACAATACTAATGTTGAGCTTGGTTTTGGTGAAAAAGACATAGCCAGAGCGATTGGCAAAAACGGGAGAACGGCAACGGCGGTTAGGATAATTTTAAAACATTATGCCAGATTGAGTGGCACATGCATAGGATTAAATATTGGTGCAAACCCAAAAACAACTTAGTTTTTTGTTTTTTTGCAGCATTTCAGTTTTTGCGCAATCAAATGATTTGTTGGTTAAGTAGTATAAAAAACGACACAGCGACATATGATTAATTCTTGTTAATTCACGGGGTTTTGTATTTTGTTCCGATTCTTATATTTCTGTTGCGAAAAGCAAAAATAATGTTGAGAAATTCAATCCCGCGTTGTTTTGCTTCCTTGGTAAAAACAGTTAGCATTACAAAGGGATATAATTTTATTGGCATTTATGGAAAAGTGAAAGCAACAACTTTGTTTCTTGTTTTTCTTGTTGTGGAAGCTTTAGTTGCTGATCACAAAACTAGTGATCAAACTTCGATGGAGGAAGCTGTGAATATGAGTTTTGTGGATAAAATAAAAGGCATTATGGGGCTTGATCCAGAAGATTATGACAATGAAGACATGGGCTTTGTAAACAAAAAGGCGGCGGAAAAGACCGATTCTCAAAAGGTGTTTCCTGTTAGCGGGTTAACACAGCTTCAGGTTGTGTTGGTTAAGCCGGAACGGTATGAAGATGCGGGGGAGATTGCCGATAACCTGAATGCCAAGCATACGGTTGTGCTTAATTTGGAGGCAACAAGCAAGGATGTATCGCGGCGGTTGCTTGATTTTTTGAGTGGTGTGGCTTATGCAAACAATGGTCAGATTAAAAAGATTGCAAATAGTACATATATAATAACCCCATATAATGTCGATGTTATGGGCGATTTGGTTGAGGGTATCGAAAATTCCGACGTTTTCTTTAAATAAATTTTGGAGGGGATTCATTTGTTGAAACGGTCAAAAGTTTTAACCAAGAAAAAATTCGAAAAGTCGGCAATGTTTGGGTATAAAGTGGAAGATGTTGACAACTTTGTTGCGCAAATTACGGATGAAAATCAACGCCTTTGCGAGGAAAATGAAGTATTAGAGCAAAAACTAAGTGTTCTTGCGCATAAGATAGAGGAATATAGAAACGACGAAGATAACTTGCGTGCTATCCTTCTTAAAGCAAAAGAACTTGCGGATGATATCGTTAAGCAGGCGAGAGATCAGGCGGCAAGCATTGTTGCTGCTGCAAAAAAGAATGCGGATGACATTAGTGCAAGCATAAATGCGCAGACTGCGAAAAAACGGGGCGAGTTGGCTCGCATGCAAAGAGAAACAGCTGATTTTCAGGCCAAGATTGTTGCAACTTATGAATCTCAACTTAGAAACCTTGCTAGAATATCAGATAATGAAATCCAAACAAGTGAAGTTCAAGCAAATGTAGAGACTATTGCAAATGAAGTTAAGCGCCAAATGGTAAAGCCTGCTGAAGATGCGTCAGTCACAAGGCAATTTGGTAGTTTTGATAGAATTAAGAGGTGCTCTATAGATGTCGAAACTAACAAAAATGGTGATCTTATTTCGAAGTGTGGGGTGTTGCAGTTTGGTAGCAATCATCCAGAAGCCAACGAAAATAGTAAAAAAACAAGGCTAAACAAAGCGTATCATGTTGTTGATTAATCTTGCCTCTGTTTTTGTTTGTGTTGTGGATCAACTGCTGAAACTGCTGGTTTCGCGCCAAAGCAACCACGCTAATGAGTATATACTTTCGTGTGGCGTTTTTGATATTGTTTTTACAAAGAACACCGGTGCCGCGTTTGGTATGCTGAAAGGGCATGACTTGTTGTTGCGGATTGGTGTTGTGATGTTGTTGCTTGTGGTGTTTGCTTTTGTTAATTTTTTATGGAAAGCGCCGCGGCGGCAACGTGTGTCCGCTGCTTTAGTTTTGGGTGGCGGGCTGAGCAATTTCTTGGACCGTGTTGTGCGCGGGTATGTTGTTGATTACATAAACCTGAATTTTTTAAGATTCCCTGTGTTCAATTTGGCAGATGTGTGTGTGTGTGTTGGCTGCCTTTTGTTGGTTGTTTTTTTTGTTGCCGAGACATAACGGCGCCGATTTTGTGAGGTTGTTTTTCTGCCTGGGGTGCCATTTTCTTGTTATGAATTCCACCACTGTCTGTTACGTGTGCCTAGAAAAATAGCGAGGAGCAAGAGATTTTAAAGGTGTATACGGTTCAAAACATATATGATTTTATAGATAATTTCGCGCCGTTCAGGAACGCCCTGAGTTATGACAATGTTGGGCTTTCGATTGGCAGCATGGGGCAACGAGTTGATTCTGTTTTGTTCGCCCTAGACATCAATAGCGCGGTGTTAGCCGAGGCGATTGAGGCCAGGGACTCTGTGATCATATGCCATCATCCGGTTATTTGGGAGCCATTGAAAAGAATCGAGTCGAGCAGCTATGTTTGCGAATTGATAAAGAATAACATCAGCGTTATTGTTGCGCACACAAACCTTGATATTGCGAAAGATGGAATCAATTGCGGGTTGGTTGCTGCATTAAATCTGGTGAATCAACAAACATTAAAAGCAGAAATCAATGCGCCGTATCATACAGTTAGTGTTTTTGTGCCCTTGGGGCACCTTGACGCGGTGCGTGCTGCAATGGGGGCGGCTGGGGCCGGTGTTATTGGAAATTATCATTCGTGTTCATTCGCTGTGGAGGGTGTTGGCTCGTTTGTTCCGGAACGGCAGGCGCATCCATATATTGGTATTGCTGGGGAAGAGGTTCGCGTTCCGGAAATTAAATTGGAGATGACATGCAAAGCCAATGCGTTAGATGGCGTGATAGCAGAAATGAAAAAAAATCACCCATATGAAGAGCCGGTTTTTAATGTTTTTGAAAATCATGCTGTTGCGGAGTCTTTTGGTTTGGGCAGGTATGGAGACCTGGAGCTGGAAGTGGCAGCAAAAGAATTTATACAAATGGTTGCCAACAATTTGGCACTCTCTGGTTTTCGGTATCTGTTGCCACCGGCAAGAAAGATCCGGCGGGTGGCTTGTTGTGGTGGTGCTGGGAGTGGGTTGTTGCCGCGGGCGGTGGAGGTTGGTGCCGATGTTTTTTTAACCGGCGATGTTAAGCATGACGCTTGGTATTCTGCGGAGAGGTATGGAATCGGTTTGGTTGATGCTGGCCACTTTGCCACAGAAAACATTGGGTTTTTACAGCTGAAGAAAAAGTTAGAGCTGCAATATCCGATGATAACATGCAGAGAGGCACAAGGTAACATTGCATTAGAAAGTTTTTTTGTTCGTCGACCAACGTAACACTGCAGTAGATTCTTTGTCTGGAAGCCGCTTTGTGGCAAGTAAAGCTTTTTCGGAATGTCAAATCTTAGTGCACATGGTGCTTTTTTCAAAATTACTAGCGCTGGGGCACTCCAACTAACGCCGCTTACCACAGCCGGGAATGTTTTTTCGCCAAACGTGAACACCTTCCGTGGCTGGTCTCTGTGCCTCTCCGCTACCCAGGCGGCAGGTGCAACTAGCTTGGGTGTTCCTTTCGCGTGGAAGTGGCTGCTCGGAATAACCAAATTAGGATATGCCGTTTTTTTTGCTTGACAACTTGACGTATAATGTTGATAGTGACAGCTTCGGGTATTCATTCGAGCGATATATTCGGAGTTTAGCACGCATATAAAATTAATATTTGGAGGTATTTTTATGTCTGATATGTCTGATACTTGTGCAACATTTATTGTAATTATTGCGATGCTTGGGACGTTAGTCGTGAGGGTTGTATCGAGCGATAATATCATCATCTTCGCGAGCGAGAATCCTATGGTAGATGAGGATGAACATGAGGATGACACGTCCGGTAGTTCTTCTTGTTAGTGGAACAGGTGCTCTTGCCGCGCATACTAACGCAAGTGCCATCTGATTATTATGTTGAGTCTTACCAACCGGAAAAGATCCTGTAGCCAGTCGTCATATGGACGAACATATTGGGACAATTACTGGCTTAATGGACAAACTGCCAACATTCAATATTCCCGGCTTGGGGAGTGGAAAAATAAAGAAGGATGGCAAAAGGCGTTGGAAAGATTTTGTTGTTAAGGGAATGAATATTGATTGAATATTTTGGGGGTTGAAACTTCCTGTGACGACACGGCATGTGCGGTTGTTGTTGATGGTAGGGTTGTGCTTTCTAATGTTGTGCGTTCTCAATCAGAACAACACAATGCATATGGAGGTGTGTTCCCTGAGGTTGCTTCTCGCCGGCATATTGAAGAGATTGTTTCGGTTTATGAGGAGGCGTTGCGGCTGGCCAATTTGACCCTAGAAGATATAAACGCAATTGCTTTCACCTCTGGCCCTGGGCTTGTTGGATCGTTGCTGGTTGGCATAAATTTT
>JAIRZL010000005.1 GCA_031267245.1 Oscillospiraceae bacterium | reverse complement strand
ACTAAAGCGTTTGATTATTGTGATGGCACCTATCATTCCGTTTATGTGCGAGTTTATTTGGCAGAAATTAGTGCGCCGTGTGGAATCGAACGAAGAGCTTTCTGTGCATTTGAAAGAGTTCGAAGGAGCGCCAGAAATCGGTGCAGAAGCGAAAGAAGCACTGGAAAATACCAAATTAATTCGAAAAGTGATTACACTCGCACTCAAGCTAAGGAATGAAAAACGCATAAAAGTGAGGCAGCCGCTTTCAACCCTGATGGTGGTGCTCGCGTCTGAGAATCAGAAGGGCGTGATCGAAGCCGCGCAGAAGACCATTTTGGAAGAAGTCAACGCAAAGAGGCTTGAATTTTTGCAAAACCCCGAAGGTCTTGTGACCGCCCGTCTTAATCTGGATTTTAAAAAGGCAGGAGAAGTTTTAAAAGAAGAGCTGCTGCCGCTTAAACTAGCGCTGGATACTGCTCCTGTTGCAGAGCAAGCTGCTGCATTAACAGCGGTGCGAGAGGGCAGAGACGTTAGATTTTCTGGGTTTAAAGATCCTGTGCCCGCAGCTTTATTTTCTGTGCAAAATGAGATTAAGGAAGGCATTCATCTGGTGGAAGACAGGGAGATGGTGGTTGCCTTAGATATAACGATTCCAGCGGAGCTTGTGCGGGAAGGTATATATAGGGAATTGGTTAGGCATTGCCAGGTTTTGCGCAAAGAAGCTGGTTTTAAGGTGGAACAACGAATACATATGGCGATCAACGCAGAGGACGAGACAATCAATTCTGTGTTGGCGGAATATAAAGAGCGGCTCATGGCTGAATTGTTGGCTACTGAGTTCACGGCTTCGCTGGACAAAAAGCATATAAAGCAGACGATTAGCATTGATGAAACGAAAGTGATTGTGCAGTTGTTGGGCATCTGATCTCGTGGTTCTTCGCAAATTCGGAACCTGTTGACCTCGCCGGCTGCCATTGGTGTTTTTTTATGGCTGACAGGCAAGCAACACAAGAAGCAGTAATGAAACAAAAGTGATTGTGCAGTTACAGGTGGCCGGCCGCCACTCAAACGAGAGGACAGCTGCTAGGAGGCGCTATCGTCGTGCTGCCACCGGCTCGTAGGAATTCCCGTGGTTGCGACTGTTGTGTTTTTGCAGCAGATGCTTTTGATTCCAAAACCAATAAACGTTCTTTTAGTAACCTGGGATTTTTCTAGGCGCCCTTAGAGTGGCAACACCAGCCTATAATTATAAATGGGCAAAAAGCGAAGAAGAACTCACGGATTTTATGATCCGTGAGTCTTTCTTGTTATTCTTAGCGGCGATAACAAGCCATGAATGGCCGTATTCTCCAGACAAAAGACAGTACGAAGTATATAAATCAATCACCTGGTCCTATAGATTTTGCCTGGAGCTGGCTGCTGGTTGGTTAGCGAACACAAACAGTTACGGCATCAGCAAATTTACATTAAGCAGTGTAGCCACCTCGACATTGCAGGAACGTCACAAGACACCGGACGCCTCTTTTTTACGCAAACAACGGCAGCAAAAAAGCTGGGGCGTTCGTCTGCCGAAACTAGCTGCCGTCCCGTGGATGAAAGCAACGGAGTTGGTGAGGAACAAAGAAGCAAGCAGCGGCGACAAGGCGAAATAAAGTAAATCTTTGGCCAGCCGGCCACGCGTAGCGGGAGCTGGCAAGAGGGGTGCGCAAGTAGAGCTGGCGCGACTAAAGGAAACGCTGTGTCGCAAAGCGTCCGCGAAAAACCTGAACCAAGCCCCCGAGCGGCGCCGCCACAACAGGGCTTTGCGCAAGGGCACAAATGCGCTTCTTTTGCGCGACTGTAGCGAGCGTTCCGTTTTTTGGCGCCGACGGTCAGTGCCTCACCAACAAAATCAGTGCGCAAGTGCGAGGGCGAAAGGTGCTCAGGTGTGGGTGACACCAACGCAGAAAAGGCATCTCTCGCGCCCACAAATCTAGCGCGGGATGGAATTCTCGGCTCCAAATCAAAAACTGCGTTGGGCTCTGGTCTGGTTTCTCGGCGGTCGTCGCGAAAAGCTGTGTGACAGGGTTTGGCCCGTGCGCACGTTTTGGCATCCGGTTAACGGTGGCGACCAATTTTTGGTCGCTCGCGAGGCGCATTTCCGCCGCTATCCAGCCAGCAGCGCAACAAAAGGTGGCCAGGCGTCAGCCCCTGCCGACAGGGGCGTGTTCTTCGCGAGGAGCAATACCTGGTGCCCACCGGGCGAGGCAGGCTAGGGGACAAGACCAGGCTTGGCTCGTTTTCGCCGGCAGGCAAGATAGCAAGCAAGAGCGGGCCAGCCTTCGATTACAACTGGCATCTGGCCCATGCCACACGCAAAAGGCTTTTAGCTCTGCCGCAACTTATTTGCACAATCACCGGCACCAAAAGCCAGCACGGTGACGACTGCTCGTTCGTTTCCGAAAGAAAACAACGAGGGCGCCTGCACGGCAAAAATACTGCTACCTATTGCAATAATTCTTTTCCGCGAACGAACCTGGCAGCTGAAAGACCGGCAATGGTACCGCCCGCAACGGCACAAGAGATCTGACGCAACTTATTTGCACAATCACCGGCAGCAAAAACACCAGGCAAGTTTGTGGCGCCGGCATCGTCGATAACAATCCGGTCTTCTTCCAACAAAATCCCCAATTTCTTTGCCAAATCAGTGCTCGAGGCAACACCAACAGCAACAAAAACGGCATCTAACTCCAGTTCTCTACCATCCTCAAAAACTACACACCGGACCCTGGTATCTCCCGTTATCTTTTTTAGCTTCCCCGCATCAAAATCAATGCCGCTGGCGCGAACAACAGCGGCATCCAGCCCATTTGTTAGAATCTTTACTCGCTGGGTAACATTCAAAAGCTCTCTGGCCTCTGCCACCGCATAGCCACCATTCCCAATAACAGCAACCTGTTTGCCACGGAAGAAGAATGCATCGCAGATTGCACAATAGCTAACTCCCCGCCCATCAAATGCCGCTAGCCCACAAACATCTAGCCGCGCCTTCTGGTGGCCAGTGGCCAACACAATCGCATCCGTTTGGAACTCGCAAGCGGAAGAAAATATCCTAAAGCCATGCCCTTCACCAGCAAAAGAAATCGCATGAACTTCCGCATTAACAATACAGCAACCCAATCTTGCTGCTTGCGCGAGCCCGGCCGCAAAAAGCTCTCGTCCGGTTATTGGTTGAGCAAATCCATAGTAATTTTCAATTCTCTCCGCGGTGGCAAGTGATGTTTGATCTGTTCCAACGATCCGTGTTTCCAAATTGGATCTGCACGCATAGATCGCCGCAGAAACGCCGGCAGGACCACAACCGATAACTGTTATCATTGGCGCTCACCCGGCTCGGTATTTGCAGGAACCACCGAAATTTGCAAATCATCTAAGCTTTTCTTGTCAACCTCGGAAGGGCACAAAGACATAAGCTCCCTGGAGTTCTGTTGTTTGGGGAAAGCAATCACATCACGAATCGATACCCGGCGCAACAACAACATAACAAGCCGATCCAAGCCATACGCAAAGCCACCATGCGGCGGCACCCCAAACTCAAATGCATCCAAAAGGAAACCAAACTTGGCCTGCGCTTCTTCCTCTGTAAGATCCAGAAGCGAAAACACCTGTTGCTGCAGCGAGTGGTCACTAATTCGAATAGAGCCACCACCAATTTCAACACCATTTAGCACCAGATCATAGGCGCGGGCACGTACCAGCAAAGGGTTTGTTGTCAGAAATTTTATATCCTCTTGCTTGGGAGAAGTAAACGGATGGTGTACCGCCACTAATCTCTGAGCCTCTTCGTCAAACTCAAACAGCGGGAAATCCGTAATCCAAAGAAAATTAAAGTCATTTGTAAGCAGATCAAGCTTGCCGGCAAGGGCGGTCCTGAGGTTCCCCAGGGCATCAAAAACAATTTTAGAATTGGTATCTGCAACAATCAAGATAACATCCCCGTCTGTTGCACCAACCCGTGAGCGGATATACTGCCGCTCATCGTCCGACAAGAACTTCTCATAGCTAGACACAGCATTCCCATCACACAATCGGGTATAAGCAAGTCCTTTGGCTTTATATGTCTTCGCAACTTCCGCCAGCTTATCTATCTCTTTCCTGGAAAGGAGATTGGCACCCCCATTAACATTTATCGCACGAACAGATCCGCCGGCACGAATGGCAGCGGCAAATACCTCAAACTTTGTGTCTTTCAAACCATCTGTAAGATCAACAAGTTCCAACCCAAATCTTGTGTCTGGTTTATCTAATCCAAACCGCTCCAACGCTTCCTTGTGGGTCATTTTTAGAAACGGCATTTCAAGCTTCGTTCCCATTATTCTCTCAAAAAGTTGCGCCACAAACCCTTCATTTATCGCCATCACGTCATCTTCATCCACAAAAGACATCTCAAGATCAATCTGGGTAAATTCTGGCTGCCGGTCTGCACGCAGATCCTCGTCACGAAAACATCTAACAATCTGCACATATCGATCAAAACCAGCCACCATTAGTAGCTGCTTGTAAAGTTGCGGCGATTGCGGTAGGGCAAAAAAACAACCGAGATGAGCTCTGGATGGCACAAGATAGTCACGGGCTCCTTCGGGAGTCGATTTGATTAACATGGGGGTCTCGATCTCTAAAAAACCATGCTCTCTGAAATATGAACGAGCAAAAAAGGCAACTTCGCTTCTAAAGACAAGCCCGCTCATTATTTCCGGGCGCCGGAGATCAAGATAGCGGTATTTGAAGCGCAGTTCATCACGAGCCTTAACAGCATCTTTAATCTCGAAAGGGGGCGTATTCGCCTGTGAGAGGATTTTCAACTCCATAACAAAAACTTCAACCGTACCTGTCTTCATCTCCTGATTGATTGCCACTCGTTTTTTAACAACGCCCTTTGCCATCAAAACAAACTCCGCCCGGACCGTTTCTGCCTTCTTAAAGGTATCATTCGGTGTTGATTCATCGAAGGTCAACTGCAGAATCCCCGTGCGATCACGAAGATCAACAAACAAAAGATTACCAATATTCCTAACCTTATGAGCAAATCCGCAAACAATAACCTCGCAATCAATGTCGGTTTCCGAAACATCAGCGCAATAATTGGTTCGTTTCCATTTATCCATACAGTCGCTCAAACTGCCCCCAACTCCTTTCAAATCAAAGATATTTTAACACGCGAATTCCACCTTCGAGCAGACCATAAAATTAGCCAGCACAACAAAACACTGATACCAGCGGGGTAGCAAAGCAACAGCCTCCCTCAGAAATATGTTGTTCGCGTTGCGTGCGGCTTGCCACGACAAAGGGAAAAGTGCAAAAAATTGGCTTGCAACTAGTGCTTAAAGCAACGTCACCAAAAGCAAATGGAGTACCTGCTCGCATCCAGCAACTGTTGCAGCAGACGATAGCGCTTGACACAATCGGAATCAGACGCGCCCTCGAGGTGTACGCTTCTGTAGCCATGAGCAGGTTAACGCCTCGCCGTTTCTGCAGCGCACGGCTGCTTTTGTGCCGGAGCCCGCCCGCTGGCGCCTTGCAGGGCGGGGGCGAAAGAACAACGGAAACTAGAATGGCAAACGCACCAAAGCAACTGGCTCGCGCAGAAAGATGGTGTTCGTTTCGCTTGCCCCCGCCAACCAACGGAAGAATCGCAAAGGAATTACAGCAACAAATGCAAAACCCATCGGCCTAAAACCCCCCTGTCCTTATTGGCTCTGTTGCTTCGATGACCGCTACCGGATGTGCTCGCTGGTTAGCTAACCAGGGCGTTTCGGGGCAGCACACTGCAGGCGCGAGTGCGGAGCCTTAAAGCCGGAACGGGAAATCGCTTGCGTGAACGATAGAAAAAAAAATAGAAAGGCCGCTGCGGGAAGGCAACAACAAAAACAATCAGCGCTCACAGACAACACATGCCATCAGGGTCTCCCTTGCTGCGTCCTGCAAGGCGTTAACGTTCCGCAGGTTCTGTAGCCCACAAAATGGTTACCGGGCAGGGCCGCCCGATTCCAACGGACCATCGCTGGCAGCACAGCAAAAACGGCAAAGCCCATCGGCAGGAAAAACAGCTCGGCCCTGCTAGTCGGCTTTGCCCCCTCGAACTTCCCGACGCTGGGTCGCAGCTGAGCAGCTCGTAGCAGAGCAACGGAGAGATTCCCCGGCCGAGCACTAATGTAGTGCCGGAAAAACTCTTGCGTTGCAACGAATAAAAAAAACAAGAAGGGCCGTTGGGGCAAGGCAACAACAAAAAATGCAGAATTACCCCGGTTTGGGCCGCCGAACCGCCGGCAGTACACTTTGAGGAGCCGCTGGCGACAGTAGTTTGCGTTTCCGGGTTAACGTCTGTCCTGTTTGTGATGCCGATGGGCTGTGACTTCCGCAGCGGCAGCGCAAAGCCTCGCTTCTCCTATAGAGGGCTTCTGCGCTGACGGAAAAACGCGCTCGTTACAAAGATAGAAAAAAGCTAGAATGGCCGCTGCGTGAAGGCAAAAACAAAAGACAACGGCTGTACTTTTCGCTGCAGCATAAACAACGTCAATTTGGCCTGTCGTGGCGGCGGAGCATGATTCCTACAAAGGCCATCATCTGAAAGGGATAGCAAATGAAAAAGCGACTTGATATGTTGGTAGTTGAACGGGGCCTTGAAACGTCACGCTCACGAGCAAAAGCGCTAATAATGTGTGGCAGCATCTTTGTAAACAACCTGCCAGCCCACAAGCCAGGCGAACTCTTCTATCACGACGTTTTGATCGAGTGCAAAAAAACTCCATTAAGATACGTTAGCCGCGGCGGCCTGAAACTAGAAAAGGGGTTGCAAACCTTTGCAATTAACCTTGAAGGCAAAACTTGCATGGATATTGGCTGCTCCACTGGCGGCTTTTCCGATTGCGCATTACAGCACGGCGCAAAAGAAATTTTAGCCATTGATGTTGGGTCTGGGCAATTCGATCCCACACTAAGAAAAGATCCAAGAATCCACTTAAAGGAAAAAATCAATGCCCGTTACCTGCAACAGCGCGATCTTTTGGGCTTAAAGATCGATTTTGTTATGGTGGACGTCTCCTTTATCTCACTCACCAAAATCATCCCCGCAATAAGTAAACTTGTGCGCGCCGATTGCGAATTTCTCTGCCTTGTAAAGCCCCAATTCGAGCTCGAAAAGGCAGAGGTTGGCAAAAATGGAATTGTGAAAGACCCATTGCTACACGAAAAGGTCACAAAAAAAATCTTGCTGTTTGTTCAGCAGAATAACTTTGCGGTGGCCGGCTGGACCACATCACCAATTACAGGCAGCAAAGGCAACGCAGAATACCTGATTTATTTCAAGTCTCGCCCCTCATAAAAAACTAGCTCTCCCTGCAGCGGCACTACAAAAAACCAGCAAAACACGGTCCGCTCACAGCCCTTTAAAACCCAGACCATAGCAAACTTAGCAGATGACGTTTTTTTGCAGCGGGGCCCATCTTCTGTTTTGCGTGCCTTCACCTTCTTGCTACCACTTCGGTGTAGCTATTGCACCCAAAGAGTGCCTTGGGTAGCGGATGCTTGTGTGGAGGCGCACCCCGAGATATTGGGCAAAAAAGCGTTAGAAATGATCATTTCGCGAACCCAAGCAAACCAACAAGAGATTTTTCGACCTTGCAATTATCGCAACAGAAAGGCCGGGAATATTCAAAAGATTCTACTTGTCCTAGCTACCCAGCTTTCGCGACGGGCGCCCTCACCGCACCAAGAAAGCATGTTTCAACGAAGGCCCCGCCATATTTTTGGCATGCCGCTCGGAATTTCCGTGGAGCGTCCGTCCTCTTCGCTAAGAACTTACAACAGCGTATCAGCCCAAAATCGCAGCAGGGCCCGCCGGTTACGAAGACCCATGCATAATGACTAAAGGCTCGACGTTGCACCAAAACAAACCTTTCACGTCTGGAGCCGATAGCAACCCCGTTCCAGCACTGGCATTCTGATGGCTGTTGCCTTCTGTGGGCTTCTTTGTTGACCACAAGGCGATGGATGCGCTGTTCCGGTGGAACCACAAAAATAGCTCTTCCAGAGGCACCGTTATTATGTTTTTTCTCCGATTGCACGAATTGCCAGGTATCCACAGTAAAAAACAGCCGTAAAGCCCAACACAACACAAAGATTTAACCACGGTAGCAACAACAATAAAGGATCCCGATCCAGAACCCTGCACCAAGCCAAACAGCGATCTGCCCTGGCTGTGCACTGCATACGATGATTGCTAAAAACGGCAGCAAAAAAACTGCTAGTTCCTTAATTTCGTTTTCCGCTCGTTGTTTTGATTGCTACCCCGCCCTTCCCTTTGTCAATCCAACGTAGCATTCACGCCCGCTCCATATATTCACCGGTTCTGGTATCTATCTTCACCTTGTCTCCTTCGTTCACAAACATGGGAACCTTTAATTCCGCTCCTGTCTCCAAAACCACGGTTTTTGTTACATTGGTTGCTGTGTCGCCCTTGGTCCCTGGCTCTGCCTGCACAACTGCTAATATTACAAAAAACGGCAGTTCAACGCCAAAAACATTACCTTTGAATGACATCACCTTCATTTCCATGTTTTCTTTTGCAAACTTAAAGTTGGCACCCAAAACACCCTTATTTATTGGGTGAGTTTCATAGGTTTCGTTATCCATAAAGTAATAAACATCATCCTCGTTGTAAAGATACTGCATCTCTCTTCTTTCAACAAAAGCCTCGGGGAACTTATCTGCGGGATTAAATGTGCGCTCAACCACCGCGCCTGTAATAACATTCTTTATTTTTGTGCGTACAAACGCTGCCCCCTTACCGGGCTTAACATGCTGAAACTCAATAACCTGATACGCCTCGCCAACCATCTCAAACGTCATTCCGTTCCGAAATTCTCCTGCAGAAATCACGATTCTTTCCCGCCTCTCATTTTAAAGCGCTCTAAAGCACAATGTTACTCACTTTAAGATAAACTTTCCGCCTTCTTTCAAACAATTCCTTAAGCTGCTCTTTTGTATGCGACATCACCAACGGTCGGTTAGTATCGCCATTAATTCTAAAATAACAGGTTTCAAAATCAACATCCAAAAAAATTATATCAAAAGCCTTGGCAAACAGCAACACATTTGCCTCGTTGCCAAACGTCCCACCCCCAACAGCAACCACCACATTCTCGCATTCCGAGAGCTCTTTACAATACCTATGCTCAAGCTCGCGAAAATAACCTTCGCCAAAGCGATGAAAAATCGCCTGTATTTTAGTCTTTTCACGCCTTTCAATCTCTTCATCCAGATCAAAAAAACGAAGACGAAAGTTGGCAGCCAACTGCCTTCCAAGTGTGGTTTTGCCAGCTCCCATAAAGCCGCAAAGAATTAGATTTCTGCTCCTCTGTTTCATGAGCGGCTAATCTCTTTTGGTTGAAAAGCGTTTACTGCGGCAAGGAGAAATCCAAAAAGAATAAATCCCCCACACGGCAACAGCACGCCGGCCGCCTTAACACTAGGCAAAAACACACCGCCCAAAGAACCGCCACCCAACCACTCGCGAACAGCAGAAACAAGCAGCATCTGCACAGAGAAGAACAGCACATAAAGGAGATGATTTTTAACGCCAAAAGGTTTATACGCATTCCCAGTTTTTGCGAAGACGCTATATTCACTGAGCATAAAAGTGTGAAGCACTAGCAACACAAAATAGATCCTGTTCGTTCCAACAACATCCGGGAACCATCCCTTTAGAAAAAACATTACTAACACAAAAACCAAACAAGGAACAAAAACACTGGCAAATATTTTAACCAACCGCAACTTGATCTTAACAACTCTAAAAAGGAAAAATGACGGTAACACCAGCAGAGTCATCGCTATTGAAAACGCCAAACCCGCCAGCAAAGAAGTCCCACAAACAACAATAGGCGCAACAAATAACTGACATAAAAACAACGTATTCTTGCTCCTTACATACCCAAAAAATCTTTCGCTTTTACTAATTCGTCACTCCCCCTCCCAAAACCAGCGCCGCCGCACCGATCACGGCAACAGTAGCCACCCCCGTGGGGCACCACATATTACTGAACATACCCATCCTGAGCTCGATTTCCCATTTGGTAAGAATTCCCATCACGGAGAAATGCTCTGCTGAAAACAAATCTTCGGCAGGAACTCCCAGATAGCTTTAAAGCTCGCAACCATAGCGAAGCAGCCGCAACAAGCAGAACTTAGGCATAGCAGCAGCAGCTGATTTGGTGGCGTAATTTCCGCTTGACCAGCTTCCGGGCTTTGCAAGTTTTTTTGCATAACAACTGCATACACAGCGAAATTTCAAACTCTCCGCTGGCCAGAATCCACGTCTGGAACGCGAATGGTCTACAAACGCCACCAGATGTTACGGTACGCTCCCTGTTCTAACAGGTCTTCCCTCTAAGGAAAAAGTTGTACGTGCAACCATCTTGCACAGCCAACAGGAAAGAACTTCTGTTGGCCGGCAAGGCCGATAGCTTGTGCACGCTTCCAGCCAAAGCACCAAAGCAAATAAATCCCCATAGATCCAGGACATATCAGCGGAAGCTGTCCCTTTTTGTAAGTAAAGACAGCACAAGCTGATGCTTTCCTGGCAGCAGAACCCAAAAAACCTGAAGCAGCGGCAAACCTAAAACGAACTAGCAACAGCCGCGTGGGTTGCGTCGCAGAACAGGGCTGCCCAATCCAGACCACAAACAACAGAAGTGTTGCCGTTGCGGATGCCGTGCCCCCGGTCCGTAAAAGCGCCGGCACAGGCGGCCATTCCTATGGTATGTCACTCGCAAACGGACCCGTCGTACGAAGCGACAAAGCTGAAGACTGAGGGTTCGTATGGGCGGCAGGAGCGTTCCAGCGAGGCGATCACAACGGCAGCGGCTTTGACCAAAGGAGGCGCTCCCCGTTGTTGAAAAGCCCCCGGCACGACCGGCCATTCCCATGGTATGTCACTCGCAAACGGACCCGTCGTACAAAGCGACAGAGCTGAAGGCTGCGGGTTCGTATGCGCGGCAGGAGCGTTCCAGCGAGGCGATCACAACG
>JAIRZL010000022.1 GCA_031267245.1 Oscillospiraceae bacterium | reverse complement strand
AGATCGCCGTCACGTTGTTATTGGGCTTGACATAAACGTTCCGCCAATGGGATTTAAGAACGAAAACGGCGAGATCGTGGGTTTCGACATCGATCTTGCAAAAGAAGTTTTTGGGATTGATAATGTGTTTTTTCAACCGATTGATTGGGAAACCAAAGAACTAGAATTGGCAAGCGGCAAGATTGATGTTATTTGGAACGGGCTTTCAAAAACTCCTGAGCGTGAAAAATCTATGGATCTAACTCAATCATACCTTAAAAATCGACAAGTTGTGATTGTGAACGCGAGTTCAGGCATCAATTCGTTTGCTGATCTGCAAGACAGAACGGTTTGTGTCCAAAAAGGCTCAACTGGCTCAGATGCGCTTGAGAATAGCCCTATAAAATCACAGCTTAAAAGAACTGTTGAGTTGGAAAATATGGTGCTCTGTTTAACCGAAATCGAAACCCTCAAGTCTGATGCAACTATCCTTGATGAAACTGTTGCAAAATATTATTTGAACGCCCTAGAAGAGAATAACTTTAAAGTTCTGGATAGCGAAATTTCATCTGAATTTTATGTTGTTGCCGTTAAAAAAGGTAACAAAGATTTGAAAAATCTTATTGAAACGCGACTTGCCGAACTTTACAGATCTGGGAAAACGGCAGAAATTTGCCGAAAATGGTTTGGGGAGGATATTTTTTATTGGCAAAACGACAAAATGGAACAAGCCCAGGTAAGAGCAAAAAAAATAAATTGGCTAACTCCAATATTACAGGGAACAACCCAAACTTTATTGTTGTTTGTTTTTGTGATCTTGCTTTCTTTGCCCCTGGGCTTGTTGCTTTATGTTGCGCAAAACTCGAAAATCTCAGGTTTTTTTGTTAAAATATTAATAAATTTACTGCGCGGGACCCCGTTGTTGTTGCAGCTTTTGTTTGTGTTCTATGGCTTGCCATATGTGCCAGTTTTTGGCGCAATCTTGACAATAAAAGACCGCTTTGTGGCGGGAGTTGTAACTTTTAGTTTGAATTATGCGGCATATTTTGCAGAAATTTTTCGTGGTGGCTTTTCATCAATCGACGATGGGCAGAGCGAAGCGGCAAGGGCACTGGCGTTAGACAAATTTAAAACCTTTTTTAAAATTCTGCTTCCGCAGTCGCTAAAAATCTGCCTGCCATCAATTTGCAATGAAGCAGTAACTCTTGTTAAAGACACGGCCCTTGTATTTGCAATCGGTGTTCCGGAGCTGCTCGCAAACACCAAAAACATTGTAAACACCACAGCAAATATTTTGCCGTATGTCTTCGCATTTGCAATCTATTTGGCAATTTGCTCTGCGTTGATCGCTTTGTTCAGAAAAATAGAGAAGGTTTTTAAGTTTTAATTTTTGGTGCGCCATGCGCCAATCTTGCCGTGCTTAATGCCCCGCGGTGCTGGCAGCCGTAAATTCCAAATGCTTGGCATCGAATTTGAATGCCACTCAGTGTTCGTACTTCCTGGCCGTACGTAGCATCCACAATTTGTTTGTTTTTTAAATGGGAATTCAAGTCAAGGGAGCAGAAGATATGAATATATATGCAGTCGAAGCGGAAAGCATTGGCAAAGCGTTTGGTAAAAATGTTATTTTTGAGAACATTAATTTTCAAATTAACGAAGGTGAAGTTATTTCGATCTTGGGGCCTTCTGGTGAGGGGAAGTCTACGTTTTTGCGGTGCTTGGCGGGGCTTGAAGAAGTTGACGACGGGATTGTTAAAATTTTTGGCGCCGCGCTCTGTGCAGAAAGCAAGCGGCGTAAAGATATTGGGTTTGTGTTTCAAAACTTCAACTTGTTCAGCAATTTAACAGTGCGACAAAACCTAAAAATAGCAAAAAAATCAGATGAGCGTGCTGATGAATTGTTAACAACATTCGGGTTGCAAGGCAAAGAAGACAGCTATCCACGGGATTTGTCTGGTGGCCAACGGCAGCGAGTTGCAATCGCGAGAGCGTTAATGCAAGAGCCCAGGATTCTGTTTTTTGATGAACCAACATCATCGCTTGACCCGGAGTATACTGCACAAACAGCGGAGATAATCAAAAGTTTGGCAGCTAACAACAAAGCTGTTGCTGTTGTGACCCACAACATGGAGTTTGCAAAGCTAGTTTCAAAAAAAATCTTCAAATTAAAAGATAACTCAATTACAGAGGGCCAAGCAAGCGGGTTGCATAATGAACAACAGCTCCCTGATCTGCAAGCAAATACCATCAACGGACCATCAAAAGTTTGAGTTCGCGAGGATCAGTCCGCCCGCCAGTTGAACGTCGTCCTCGTTGGCAACCAAGGCCGTTTGCTGCCCTCTTCTGTGGGAGGTGGCTTGTTTGGGAATGCCGTTGGCTACAAATAAGTGCACCGAAACAGGTTCTTAATCAAGAATCTGTTTCGATTGGTCGGCAATTGTGGTTGTTCGGTATCACGCCGCCCGCGCTGTCGGGCCGAATCTTGCCCCTCAGGGGGCGAAATCCTTCCAGTGTTAGCGCCTTGCTCTTTACTGAATTCTTGCGCTTGGGCCGGCTGGCTGCCGGGATTTTTTTTGCAATTGTTGAAATTTAACTAGTAATTTTAAATATACTGTGATATGCTTATATAAAGAAGCATAAATCTTTCTGCAGAGTGGCAACATCAAAAAGAGAGAAAAGGGGGATGTATAAATGAGAAGCAAGAGATTTTTGGGTTTGGTAATGAGTTTTGTGATGGCAGTCACATTCTGTTGCCCGAGCTTGCAGGTTGCAGCGGTTGGCAAATTGCCAGAAAAACACAACGCCGAAGTCGCAGCCGCTAAAGCATTTGGCTGGTTTGGTGCCGCCGGGGTTGGTGCTGTATCCTGGTTGTGGCGGCAGAAAAAGGCAGAAACAAAAGAGCTTGTTGCGCAGCTAAAGGAGGCGAACAAAGCGCTGCTGGCTCTCCAGCCGGGTAAAATCCCTATTCCAGAGGGATTAAACGGCGAGGGCATCCAGCTGGCAATCGATTTTGCATTGGGTCGGGTGGACCCGTCGGATGCCCACCTGCATGAGAAGTTGCAGAGCGCATATAGCGCGCTGTTTGATTTGATGCAGGGTGTTCGTGCACATTTGCCAGAAACACTTAAAGCTCTTGGCGCAACTGTGGAAACAATGGACGGAGGGCGTCTGTCAATTCATGACGTGAATGGCGACCCCTTTATGTATAGCCCACCCTACCAGTTTAACTTCTACGGCTGGGCTTCCGAGTCGTCTTCTATTTGTTCTGGACTTGTGAACGGTTCCTTTATCTCGGATCCCCCAGGATCGTTAATAGGTGTCACCCAGACGGTGGCAGAAGTTTCTGTTCCTTCTTGGTTTTCAAGGCCTGGCTGGGTTGTTTTGTTCCAGTTGTTTGACGATTCTTGGCGCCCTCGCAACGCCGCTGAAGCCGCCCAGGACATTGTTTATGGCTACCAAGCACTTGCCGATTACTGCTTGTTTTTCTTGCAACAGCTGCCACGCTATATGCCGGTGTCAGGTGCCTCGAACGTCCACTACCCAACACCAGTTGACCCCACCCTAGAGTGGAACCATGCAAACGGGGCCGTCAGCAGAAATACGGCGGCACCCTATAACCCGCTCGACGTCTTCGGTTCCGACATCAAAACACCAGCAAAACTATTGGTCACCCTTTTGCAAGGCCGCGGCATCCGCCCGATTGTGCCTCTCTTGTTGTCTGTGTCTTTTTATCAGAATGCGGCCGCGCTACAAGAGGTTTAAACATTAAACATAAAAAAGCATGTGGCAGAAACGTCAAATGAGGCAGCGAACATAATGGCCTGCCGTTGGTGATGATTTGTTTTGGGCCCAAGATTTGCTGCCCGGCCAAGACTTGATGCTTCAGGAAAAAACCTTCCAGTGCTAGAAAACTTTTTTTGCGGGCATTGTGGGTGCAGCGTCACGCTGCCTGCCAAGCGTCATTTTTTCTTACAAAAGCGGTGGTACTTTTGCAATAACGTAATTGCTGGTTTGCCACGAAAGCACCCATTTGATGCATGGATGGCTGGTATGGTAAAATGACAATAATAGCGATGAAGAAGCAAAGAATTAAGGAATGGTTGTGAGTTTGGCAATTAAAACCGAACTTTTTTATCGTTCCTGATGGTAACGCGTATATACATTGCACTTATACGTTACAGAATGACAATCGTATAGTAAGTAATTGTGAATAAAAGCCCTGGGAGGTAGTGTGTTTTGCAGATAAAACGGATTGTTACTGGTGAATTGCGGGAAATTTGTTATTTGTTAATTAGCAACAGCGGGCATGCCGCTATTATCGACCCTGGTGCAGATCCGCAGCTGATTATTCAGCGGCTTGAGAGCAGTACGCCAACAATGATACTACTCACCCATGGCCATTATGATCATATTGGCGCTGTTGATGCGCTCAAAGCGCGGTATGAAGGTATTAAAGTTTACATTGGCGCGCAGGATGCTGATTTTTTGGCCGACCCGCAAAAAAACATGAGCCGCAAAAACAATCTGATTGTTTCTTGCGCAGCAGCTGATGTCTTGCTGGAAGACGGCGATTCCATAGATTTCGATGGCAGCGACATAAAAGTGATCACAACGCCGGGGCACACAATGGGTAGTGTGTGCTACTTGGTGGCAGATTGCTTGTTCAGCGGTGATACATTGTTTAATGGCGCAACTGGCCGTACGGATCTTTATGGCGGCGACTCGGTTAAATTGCAAGAGTCCCTCCAAAAGTTGAAGAAATTAAACAAAGACACCGTAGTTTATCCGGGGCACGGGTTAAAAACCACACTTAAAAACGAGCAATAGCTGCCGCAGATGCAAATATTCAAAGGGCGAGGCAAATTCTTCGCGGAGCAGACCGCTGCATTGCCATGCAATAGCTGGAACGAGAGCATCACTTTCCAGTAACATCAAATCTGGCCGGGTAGTGTGGGCGCTGCCTATTATCCTACCTAAATAACAGCGATACGGCAAAAAAGCCACTAGTTGCGTCTCGTGGTTGTTTGGTTGACGCTCATCAGTAAAATGCCGTTCCCGGCTCTGCAAGGCCCAAGGTAGTTCGCTGCCGAGTTCGCCGTAACAGGCTCCGTCCGGTTCTCATCAGCGTACCAAGACCCTGCCGGTCAATGATTTTCAAACCAAGCCCTGGCAGCCAGATCCTCTGCAAAATTATGGTGCTTTCTGAAGGCGAAAGAGTGACATGCTATCAGGTTGGCTTTGGTGGGGGCTGTTTCGGCGTTGAGCAGCTTTGTAGCCCTTTGAGCGCAGAACCAAACAAAATCCTCATTGTTCGGAAAGGACAGTTCAGTACTTGCGACTTCTCGGCTGTCACGCGGGCCACCTCCGCCAAGCTGATCACCTTGCTTTCGTGCCGCGAGAATGAAGCAAAAAACGAGTTTTATGCCGCACGTGCCAAGCCGATTGGCTAAGCCGAAAAAGGGAGCCAGCTTGTGGTAGCGCCCGGCAGCGAGAGGCCATAACAGCCTTACGGGAGCGTTAATTCCCTCTAATAAAGCGCTGTGGTTGGCGTGGCGGTGGTCTAGTGTTGTGTTAGCTTTTATCTTACAGCCGGCATCCCAATGAAAAAGTGTCCTAATTATGGTGTTTGGATTGGTCAGTGCCCGCTCTTCAGTAAAGCTAAGCGACTTGTTGAGATCCGCCGATTACGACGCCCCCGGATTAACAATTGCTTGCCATTCCCCGATTCGTGCGCCTTTTCACGGCAGACAGCCGCGACGATCCAGCCTCGGCTTTGCCAAGTCGTTTGTTGTGAGACAAGGCGCAGGATACGGCGGAGGCAGCTATCTCCGGCCGTTACAGCGAGGTTCCTAGTGTCGACGGCAGAACGCAAACGGCAGCGGAGACAGTGTTGGGCGAGGCTCACGTGCAAAAGTTAAACACACAAAGAGGCACAATGACAGCTGGAGAGAAGTCACGGTGGCAGCCTTCAGCTGCCGTAAACGACCACTGCGTAGCCTGCCCGTTAGGATACAACCAGGAGCTAGAACGCCGGACGCGCCAAAAAGGAAGCTACCCGGCTTTTGACCTCTGTCATCCCTCGCAGCTGCCAGCGCCTAGCAGAGCCCTTTCGGAAACAAAAGCCTCCTGCTTGAGCCCCGGCGATGGCAAGTTGTCTCGCACAGAATAATTTTGCCAGGTGTTTTTGCTTAGCCAACGAGGATGCCCTACGCCAATCAGGATGACGGAGCCTCTAGCGCAATTGGCAATCACCGAAGGGTTTTCATTTAAATGAGGGCAGAGCGTGCAGGAATGGAATCGTTTTCTTTGTCCCGCCGAAGTTGCTGCCGTGAAGCGCTAACGTGGCAGGCTTTGTTGTTTTGATTTTGCTATATGCATGTTCACTTGTTGTGTTGTTTGTTGGAACGGAATAGGTGTTAAAGGGGAGCCGCTTGCGAGTTGAAGTTGCGGAGCGGTTTGTGTTACAATGTATTTCGCCGTTAGTGGCGGTGTTTGATTGCGCTGAGCGCCGGTTGTAGTTAAAATTGGGTACAGTTAAGATAAAGCGAGCTGCTGCAGATGATGCAGGTTAAGGAGGATGGATGTTGAATGGAAATTAATATCACTTCCAAGAGAGCTTATCTAAATAAAGTTTTCAAAGAACGGGTAAACAAGAAGCTAGATCATTTGGGTGCTTTCTTTAGAGAGAAAACGGTTGCGCATGTTGTGGCTGTGGATGAGAATGGCCACGCAACCATAGAGCTTACAATTAAATCTGGGCTGCTACACCTTAGGGCGCAGAAAACGACATTGAATTTTATCGAATCGTTTGACTTGGCTTTGGGTGCGATTATGCAGCAGTTACGGAAAAATAAAACGAAATTGGAAAAAAGCTTTAAAGCAAAGATAAATGACGATTACGACAAGTTTTTGCAGGATGAATGGGAGGCTGGCACAGAGGGGGAATGTCAAGATTCAGAGGCAGAATATAAAATTGTGAAGAGCAAAAAGTTTTTCGTTAAGCCTATGAATGTTCAAGAAGCCGTATTGCAGATGAATCTGGTTGCACATGAATTCTTTGTTTTTTTAGACAGCGAAACCAACGAACCGAATATTGTCTATCGAAGACGTGATGGTGCATATGGTTTAATTGCAGCAACGGCAACTTTGGGTTGAAATGCGCGCCATTTATGTTGTGGATCTCAAGGATGCTCCAGGTTTGGATTTTGGCCTATTTGTCGATCGTGTGAGTGAATATAAAAGAGCCCGGCTTTTGCCGGGCTTAATGAGTCGCAGGAGCGTTAACAGCATTGTGGCTGACCTACTTGTGCAGTATCTGTTGGCTAAATGCGGTAAAGGAATAGACATCGTTGCTGACGGCTACGGGAAACCAAGGCTTGTATCACGGGAATGCGAGTTCAGTATCTCTCATAGTGGCGATATTGTTGCTTGTGTGTTAAGTGACAAGCAGGTTGGCTTGGATATAGAGGTTTCGAGGCCGTTAATTCGTGTTGACAGGCTCGCGACCAGGGCTTTAAGTGGAGATGAGTTGATCATTTGGAACCGCGTTCCAGTGGCTTCTCTCTCTGCTTGTTTTCTTCAATTTTGGACCTTAAAAGAAAGCTTTTTGAAGATGTCTGGTCAGCCGATTATTTTTCGTGACATTTCTTTTGCTGCGCATCATCAAGAGCTGATTTTTGTGGCAACAATCGCTGGTAAACGTTGCTTTTTTAGCCAATTTGAATGTGCCGGTTGCTTCATTTCTGTTTGCGATGCTGCCTTGCAAAAACGCAGCATAAAAAAAATCAATCCGGAGCTGCTAATAAGATAGTTCGCAAGTGCTATTCCGGCGCTTTGCTGAAGCATCAAAATGGGGCATATGTTTCCGCGTTGCCACCAATTTGTCATAGGTCATAGGAAGAGGTATGTTACTCAGCTAGCCCATCTGCCAGGAAGTTAATCCACCGGGAAGACCCTCTAGCCGTGTGCATAATTGGTTTTTTTGCGCATTTTATGGTTATGGCGAGTGGGGGGGCGGCCATCCTCAAGCTGGTTAACGAAGGCAGTGGGCTAACCTATTGTTGCTGCCAGTCGCCCCCTGTCGCTTCGGCAAGTATATATATAACTATTGTCTTTCCAACGTATTGTCAAAAACCAGTGGGATCTCCGCAAAAAGAATCTTCTCGCCAAATGTGCCAGGTCTTAATGCCGCGCGGCAGTTTTGGCACCACTGACAGTAATCTCGTTGACTTCCTGTTGGCCAACCTGGCCAGTCACAACCTGTAAAGGCGCACCGGGGTGCGATACTTGGCGATGGAAACCAGGTTGGAAGCCCAACAAGCAATTTGGTGCGCTACCGACAACGCCCCTAGGTCCGATGCCTGGCCGCTCTCTTGCTGTAACCAATCAGCACTCTGGCAACATCCTACTGCTTCGCGATTGTTGAGCTTGCGGCAAAAGCGGCAAACGAGCGGCACATCCGGCCTGAGGGTTTAATCCATGGGTATTGTGGCTTTGCCAAAAAAACACTGGCGGTTCCGGTGGCACGGTTAGAACCGGCTTTACTTACGGCTTCCCCACCAAGTCACCTTGGCTTTGCAAGATTATTCCTGAAAATGCAAATGGAGATGCCCCGCGGCATCTCCTCCATTGGAACTGTATTCTAATTTGTAGAATTGCAAAAAATGGTGACCCGTAAGGGAATCGAACCCTTGATTCCGGCGTGAGAGGCCAGCGTCTTCACCTCTTGACCAACGGGCCAAAAAAATGGCAGGGGCAGAAGGATTCGAACCCTCGACACATGGTTTTGGAGACCATTGCTCTACCAACTGAGCTATACCCCTTGGTTTTTTTTGCTTGACTTCTTAGATAAATGATAGCATGTGTAGGTGATCTTTGTCAATTAAGGCAGAAGATCAAGAGAATTGAATGTTAAAAACCGAGTATTTATCGCTACATTCTTTAAGTGTGGGGCTGCGGAGGACTGAAACGTCTTTCTTCTGTATATTAAACGGCAACTGCAAGACAACGGTTGTGCCAACCCCGATTATTGAATCTATGCAAAGCTTTCCATGGTGCAGCTCTGCAATATATTTCGCTATGGTTAGGCCGAGTCCTTGCGAATATGGTTGGTCTCCAGAATTCCCAGTGCAGTAAGCTATTGTTGCTTTTGATAAGGTCTCGGCATCCATGCCTGCCCCACAATCTTTTACGCATACTTGGAAAGTGCGTTTATGTATATCAACTTCCACAGAAACCGTGATCTGGCCGGCATTTGGTGAGAAGGTACATGAATTTACAATTATGTTGGCCAATGCGAGCTCAATTTTGTTATCGTCAAGGCAAACGAAGGTTCGTTCGTGCGAAAAATTAGCTGAAAACTCGATGGTTAACCCATTTTTTTGAACGAATTTTGAGCACCTGAAAACAATGCTTTCAATGAACTCCTGAATGTCAACGAGAACCAACTCTAGCTCATGCATTCCCAGGCTGTATTTGACCACATCTGCGCAGTTTTCTAAATTGCGCAGCAAGCGCAGGCAATTGTTGTTGATCTCTTTTAAGTTCTTGTCGACATCGCTCTTTTTTGTGCGTCTTCGTCCGCCCCATTGTTCTCCTAAAGTTTCGGTGATATTGAATATTCTGCTTATTGGTGAGCGATAGCTGAAGGAAAATGTTCGCAAAATATGGCTAGTATCGTTGTATTTGATAACGTCGGCAACATCCGACGATACAATAAATTCAAGCTTGTAATAAGTTTTGTGATCGCTTTGTATTTTAAAAACCTTAACGGTATATTCTATGGTAGTGGCTGGGATGCCGCATATGATGGTTTTTGTGCTTTTGTCTTGCATGCCGTCTAAAAAGAAACTTTCTCCAGGAAGGTGTATTGTTGTTTGCCTCTTTTTTTTGAATATCTCTGAATAGCGCTTGTTCATCCATAATATTTGATATTCGGAGTTTATTAAAACAACAGCATTGTGGTTGTTGCCGTCTGATAAAGTTATGGCGGTTTTTAGGTGTTGTGAGATCATTTTGTTGTTCCTTCATATGAAATGCATTTATACCATATTACTATATTTTTGCAATATAGTCAAATAAAATTTGCATACACTTTTGTATTTAAATTGCCATTTTTTGCAGTTAATTGGGAATATTTGTGCTTTATTTGTGATTGTTTGCCTTGTATTTGTTCGTGCGTAAATTATTCAACTTGCGCACAAGTCTTTTTTTGTAATCCTCGGAAGGTTGGGCGTGGTGGGCCTGGTAGTGTGGTGGAACGATGCGTGCACCGGGAAAAGGATGGATGGTGGGGAAGTGATGGTGCGGTGTTGTTTGCTTTTTTGGCAACAAAAAAAGCGCCCGCGGATCTTCGAGCGCGAGCACTTTAGTCTGTCATTAAGTTTGTTGCTTGAAATGAGTAGCTTTGTTGCTAGTGATTCCATTTCAGGAAGGGTGCAAAAAGAACAGGGCTGATTAGAAAGTAACAAGTGGCAAACCTGTTCTTTTAATATTTTGCGGTTCTGGGCTCTTATGTGTCCCAAGCCCGCGGCATCGTTTTGGATAGTTAAGTTTTGGATAGTTAAAAGGAGGAGATCGATTTGGCCTTTAGGAAATCTTTCCAGGTTGGGTATGCCTGTATATGGTTCATGATCTGAAAACACGGCCTCCCTTTCGCTGTGACGACCGGGACTGTTTTTTGAAATATTTTTACAAATCCCTGTATTATTGTATTTTTACCAATTGCGGCAATTTCATACGGCAGCTTGATCTCTTTGAATTTTCGATGTCGCACAAGATCCAAAAGTAGCATCTTGCAAACAGCTGTTATTGCAATTTCAGATTCACAGCCGTATATACAATCGCCGTTGTTTTTTTTAAATCTCAGATCGGCATCCGAAAGCCCAGCAAGATAAGCGGCGCCAGTGCAATCTTTTTTATGCATATATAATACATCATCCCATATGCTGTCTGCTTGTTGATGGCTTGCCGCTGCAGGAATTTGGAAAACAGAACCATCAAATGGAACAACGAAAATGGTCATAACTTTACCTCTGCTCACTAGCCTGCGATCATTCTAACAAAGGCCCCTGTGCAATGATCGTGCCTGCCGAACCCGACTCTCTCATTCGGGCGCAGATTTGTTTATCCAAACATTAGGTTCTTCGCAAAGAATCCGCTGTGGGAAGGTAAATTGATTCTCCCGGGTACCATCATTGTCGCCGGCTCAAAAGTTGGTCATTCGGCTTACTCTTCGCCAAAACTTGCTGGGGAAGAGGCGTGGCTTTTAACAGGAAGGAAAACTTTATCCTGCCGCAAAATGACGCTCCAGCGGTCGAGTTATATGCCACAATGTATAAAAAAATAGCTCGCAAAAAGCAAAAAAATGGCCCGCCCAGCAGGACTCGAACCTGCAACCTTCAGAACCGGAATCTGACACTCTATCCATTGAGCTATGGGCGGACGCAAAAACGAAAGGGCACTATAAACCCCTTCGTTTGTTTTTATTCTTGTGTGTGAACAAACTTGCTTACACTAACTTTGATTCCTGGCCCCATTGTGCTGGTAACGGCGCAGGATTTTATATATTGCCCTTTCAGCGCAGCCGGTTTGGCCATTACTATAGCCGTCATTAGTGCATCTACATTGGCCTCTAACTTTTCCTTTCCAAAGGAAACCTTACCAATTGCACAATGTATTATATTGGTTTTGTCTAACCGATATTCAATCTTCCCGGCTTTTATTTCCTCCACGGCTTTGCCGGCATCCGGCGTTACCGTGCCAGCTTTTGGTGTTGGCATAAGTCCGCGTGGGCCCAGAATCTTACCGATTTTCCCAACAACCGCCATCATGTCTGGAGTGGCTACCACAACATCAAAATCCAACCAACCGTCGTTTTGAATCCGCGGGACCAATTCTTCAGCCCCAACAAAATCCGCTCCGGCGTTCGTTGCCGCTGTCGCTTGATCGCCTTTTGCAAAAACCAGAACCCTAATTCGCTTCCCTGAGCCGTGTGGTAGAATAACCGCGCCCCGTACTTGCTGATCTGCATGCC
>JAIRZL010000061.1 GCA_031267245.1 Oscillospiraceae bacterium | reverse complement strand
ATACGGACCTTGTTTTCTGGATAGTCGGCTCTCAACTCTGCTTCTGCTGTACGGCAGCTTTCAATTGTGCCGCTAATAAACGGCGGGCAGGCGATATGGATCACATCAAGGCCAGCTTTCAGGAACCCTTCAAAGAAGGTACGCGCATCTTTTACGTTTACCATTGATGTGCTGGCAGACACTCCATTCCGCATGCTATTATAAAACTTTTTTAAGTCGTTGCCCTCTCCTTCGAATGGCTTCTCATTTAAGAAACAGTGCAGACTTAAAATCCTGGCATCGTATTTTTCCTTAAAGTGCTCGTTAAAATCAGAACATGAATCTGCGGTTATTATGAAACCACCCATTATTTTGTTGCTCCTCTCATCTTCTGGGCTATTTTGTTGGCCACGTGATAGATATTTCCACATCCCAACGTTATCACAAGGGTATCTTCTGGAACATTCTCCAAAACATACGCCACCGCGCTGCTGAAACTGCCTTTGTGTACAGCGTTTGGGAGCCGCGTGACCAAATCTTCACTAGACACCCCAAGGTCATCAAATTCCCTGCTACCCATAATGTCTGTTATAACACAATGATCCGCCGCAGAAAGCACGTCCACAAAGTCGGCAAGTAGCCGTTTGGTACGCGAGAATGTAAATGGTTGAAAAATTGCCCAGATGTTTTTGTGTGGCAACTGCCTTGCCGTTTCTAGGGTAGCCTTTAATTCGGCGGGGTGATGCGCATAATCATCAACAATCGTTAAAGACCCGCTGCGATACAAAACCTCAAAACGCCTACAAACCCCTTTAAAGTTTTTCACAGGCGCCAACAACTGCCATGGTGCCAACCCAAGTTCAAGGCCAGCCACGGCCGCAGCCAGAACATTTATCGCATTGTGCTTTCCAGGTATGGATGCAGTTAAGGTGATTATTTTCTCTCCACCTTTAAGCAAGTCAAAACTGATACCATTCCCAGCCAAAACTCTTATGTTAGCCGCCTGGTAATCGTTAGTTGGGTTGGTCCCAACAGATATTTTGCGCGTTGGAATGGCTGTTGCCACACGCTGGGTATTTTTGTCGTCGCCGTTGTATATCACCAGCTCCTTAGCATTGGAGCAAAACTTGCCAAAGGCTGATATCAAACCATCCATAGAGCCAAAGCATTCCAGGTGATCGTTATCGACATTTAAAACCACCCCGATGTTGTGCTGCAGAGCCAAAAACGTGTTCGCATATTCGCAGGCCTCGCATATACATATGCCAGATTTCCCCAAATGCCCGCTTCCGCCGATGGCAGGCAATACACCGCCAATAATTGCAGTTGTATCAATATCATTCTCCAAGAGCATTTGCGTTAACAACGCAGAAGTGGTGGTTTTTCCGTGCGTCCCTGCCACACAAACCACACGCTGGAAACCTGCTGTTATTAATCCAAGAGCTTCTGCTCGCGTTATGGTTGGTATTTTTTCTTGGTTTGCTTTTTTTAATTCTGGGTTGTCTTTCGGTATTGCCGCGCTATAGATAATCATGTCGGCGTTTGTAATGTTTGCTGCGTCATGCCCAACAAAAGTTTTAACGCCCAGCTGCCGCACTCGCTTTAGAGTTGCGCTGTCTTCCATATCTGACCCAGAGATTTCGTAACCCAGGTCTTTTAGAATTTGAACAATTGGAAAGATTCCAGAACCACCAATCCCAATGAAATGCAACCGCTTTCCAGAAAATCCAAACTTATACATACTCTTCAGCTTCCTTATCACTATCACTTGCATCCGCTGGTTTGGTGTAGTTGGAGATTTCTATCTTTTCGATGATGATTGGATCTGTGGGACAATCATTAGCATCTGTGCGAACCGATGCAATTTGGTCAGCAACATCAAGGCCAGCAAAAACCTGCGCAAAAATGGTGTGGCACCCGTCTAGCCACGGGGCGCCACCCACCGCTACATACGTTGCAACTATTGCGGCGCGCATGGCATCGTCCTGCACACCTCCCGTTTTCCGTAGGTAATCATTTGCCACATCGCCGTCTGTTGCTTTTGGGTTTGCGACAACAATAAAGAATTGGCTACCGTTTGTGTTTGGGCCAGAATTTGCCATAGAAACAGCGCCGGTGAAGTGAAATGTCGACCAAGAAATTTCCGTTTTGAATGGCTTCCCAAAACTACTTTTCCCTCCAGAGCCAGTTCCAGTTGGGTCGCCACCCTGAATCATAAAATCTGGAATTACCCGGTGGAATGGGCAGCCGTTATAATAGCCGTCTTTAGCAAGCGCTATGAAATTTTCAACAGCTAAGGGCGCATGCTCGGGCAAAAACTTTAAGAGCACAGTGCCTTTAGAGGTTGTAATGGTGGCTGTGGGTTCTCCCTCTCTCGGTGGGTCAAACTGCGGCAACCCAAAGGGCTCTAATGGTTTGGCCGCAAGCTCATCTTTAACTATGGGGCATTCGTTGTGGGCGGTCTCTTTGTGGCATTCCTGCACACAAACAGAGAATATGGCGATACAAAGAGCGATAAACAACAGAAATGACAAGATCTTGATTTTTTTTATTTTCATAAAAATTCCCCTTGTTTTTTATTCAAGAGATTGCATCTGCTTTTTCAGTCCCGCAAGGTTTGCTTGCTGTTTGTTAAACTGCTCCTCGCAGCTCGATTGGCCCCGTTAATGTGCCTTCGCAGTGCGTTTTCGATATATTGGCACCTAGTTTTTGCAGCTTCGTAATAATATCTTCGTAACCACGTTCTATATGGTGAATCTGTTCTAACTCCGTGGTATCTTTTGCGGCCAGCGCGGCAATCATCAATGCGGCACCCGCTCGCAAGTCGGTTGCCGTAACCGGAGCACCTTTGAATTGTGGTATATTTTCCACCACAACTGTTCTGTCGTTCACTTGCAAGTTCGCTCCGAGCCTGATTAGCTCATTTGCATATTTAAAACGATTTTCCCACACCCCTTCTGTGACAATGCTTGTACCTTTCGCCAAACAAAGCGCCGCAACTATTTGTGGTTGCATGTCGGTTGGGAAACCAGGATATGGCATGGTTTTTATATTTGTGCAGCGTAGCTCGCCTTGCATCCGTACCCGAACTGCATCGTCGGATTCTGTAATGCTTGCTCCCATGTTTTTTAATTTGTCTGTGATTGCCCGCAGATGCTTTGGCGTGACGTTACTAACCTCAATGTCTCCTCCCGTCACCATGGAACAAAGCATGAAAGTGCCGGCCTCGATCTGATCTGGCATGATGAAATACGAATGGCCGGTTAGTTTTTGCACACCCTTTACCCTTATTATGTCCGTCCCGGCACCCACAATATCTGCCCCCAAGGAATTCAAAAAGTTGGCCACATCAACAACATGAGGCTCTTTTGCCGCGTTTTCTAACACGGTTGCACCTTGGGCACGCACGCTTGCCAACATAACATTTATTGTTGCTCCAACCGACACGGTATCGAAATATATTGTGCCGCCGGTTAGGGCTGATGCCTGCGCATTAATAACTCCGTTTCCAGTGCAAATATCCACACCCAATGCGCGGAAGCCTTTCAAATGCTGATCTATTGGTCGATTCCCGATCTCGCAACCGCCAGGCATAGAAACGGTGGCACGCCCAAACCTACCAATCATTGCCCCCAAAAGGTAATAGGATGCACGTAATTGTTTTGAAGACTCATATGGCACCATGGGGCACCTTAATTCGGTAGGATCGATTTCTATTGTATGTTCATCTAACCATACAATCTTTGCTCCCATGTTAGTGATTATATCGATAAGCGTGTGCACATCCCTGATATTTGGCACATTCTCAATTGTGCATGGCTCGCCAGACATTAATGCCGCCGGGATGATTGCAACGGCTGCATTTTTAGCCCCGCTTATAACAACATTGCCTTTTAATGGAATGCCACCCTTTATGATAAACTTGGACAAAGATTGACCTCCTTAAAAAAGCGAAAGTTTTCCAATTTACCAATTGGCAGCTCTGCGCCACTACCCGGGCGGGCAACACCATCGGGAATGATATTAGCGATTCACTCCGTTAGCTTTGCCTTTCTGAAGACCAAACCAGGCGTTTTTTTGCATCTTTGTTCGCTACAACAGCAGCCTTGCCGCAGATACAACTATTATCCATATCAAAGCATTGCCAACCACCGGCGTTACGGAGAGGAAAGTTCACCAACTGGCGGCAAGTTGCCGCTGACACAAATTTCAAAGGACGAAACAGATTCTTCGTTAAGAAGATATAAGACATTTGTGGGAGAATAACTTTCCTCGGAGCCTTAAATCAAGGAGGCGCTCAGTACCACGCACCCAGTTTCACCTCAAAGCAAGGCTTCTACCACTGGAATAGCTAACACCAAATGGTGATGCGCTCAGCGCCCGTGATTAACGCCCTGCCCGGCCAACACAAAGCTCTAGCTGGCAGCATCAAATGGGGAAACAGCTCCCCCACATTACATAACTTTACGTATAAAAAGTATAAATATAAGTATAGCACACATTTCACGCAAATCATAGATGTTGGCTCCCAAAGTTGGATATTGACAAAAAGCCTGGCACTCCTGTCACGGAATGGCTTTGCGCCCACCACGGCACTTCACTTGCTAGCATTGCCAACCACCGGCGTTACGGAGCAAAAAGTTCACCAACTGGCGGCAAGTTGCCGCTGACACAAATTCCAAATGACGAAGCAGATTCTTCATAAAAAAAGGTGGAAGACATTTGTGCGAGAAGAGCTTTCCTCGGAGCCTTAAATCGAGAAGGCGCCCAACGCCCCCAAGCTTCTCCTCAAATTCAAGGCATCAAACACTGGCAAAGCATCAAATTTGGCCGACGTGGCGGCAAGTTGCCGCGCTCAGAATTATCACTCGCTTTAAGCAGATTCTTCGCACGCAAGCTGCTACTATATATCGCTACCACAATATTACCACACAACAGCAGGATCAAAAGCATCGCTTTCCCTAAAAATCAAATCTTGGCCGCGGCGCTTACCGACGAAGAACCCCACCTGCGTGCGTAGTTGAACATTCCAAACCCGCAAATTCATCGCCACGGAATCTGCTGTGTGAAAAAAAAGCTTTCCAGAAACACCGAATCTGGTGCTGACCCAGTCGCCTCCTCGTCCTCGCACAACGCTTTTCCCCTATACATATATACATAGTTTCCGCCACGAAGAAAGCCTGCCCGGAAGGAACGTTTTTCAACTTGCTTTGCCAACGGGCCCGCGCAACAAACAATTAGTATGTTGATTTCAATCACACATCCACAATCGTCACACCATCTTCGCCTTCACCAAAACGACCCAACCGAAAACTTTTCACCACCGCACAAGATCGCAGGTATTCATGAACGGCCGCCCGTAGCTTTCCGGTCCCTTTCCCGTGCACAATCCACAAACTGTGCAAGCCAGCCAAAACGGCATCGTCAACAAATCGATCCAGCTCGGTAAGTGCCTCATCAACAGATAGGCCCAACAACTTAAGTTCGTTTTTCACGCCACGCGAAGCCGTAAATTTCTTACCAACCCGTGGCATCACGCTTTGTATTCGCGGTTTTTCTATCCGTTTAAGTTGCGAGATCTTAAGCTTCGTGACCATATTGCCAGATCGCACAGTTACCACCCCGTCACGGTTTGGCATGTCAACCAAAATGCCTTCCTTTTGCAAACTTTCAATAAGAACAAGATCGCCTTTTTTCAATGGCTCTTTAGAACCCTGAAGAGCAGTGCTATTTTTTTTGCTTTCACAAAACTTCCTGCAAACAGCAAGATCTCCACGAACACGATTACGCAAGCGCTCCAGCTCATTTATATTCTCTGTTTGTTTAATTTCCCTTATTTCTGCCGCGACCGTATCAAAGGAATCTTCAATCAGCTGAAGCAGCGGTTCCGCCTGTGTCATGAATTCCGCAACCAACTTTTCCTCTTGCTCCCGCAACGCACGCTTCTGGCCTTGAATGTCGGCATGTTCAGCATTAAGATGCTTTTTTAACTGCTGATTCTGCGCAACCTGCTCCTGCAAATCACCTTTAATCTCGTTCAATTCATGCAAGACATTTTCAAACACAACACTACTTTCATCGAGGTTCGTTTTCGCGACCGCAATCAACTTCGCATCAAAACCCAGCCTTTGAGCAATGGCAAAAGCATTCGACCGTCCAGGTACACCAATCGAAAGCTTATATGTTGGCTGCAAAGTTTTTATATCAAATTCACAAGACCCGTTCTCCACACCACTGTTAACCAGAGCATACGTTTTCAGCTCGGTGTAATGGGTTGTTGCAATCGCACGACAACCCCGGGCACGCAGTTCCTCCAAAATTGCAATAGCCAGCGCCGCACCTTCAACAGGGTCGGTGCCAGCACCCAGTTCGTCTAACAGCACCAAACTTTTGCCATCCGCCACCTCAAAAATATCAACAATATTCTTTATGTGCCCAGAAAAAGTTGAAAGGCTTTGCTCAATGCTCTGCTCGTCACCAATATCTGCCAACACATGATCAAAAAAAGAGACAACACTATCTTCGCCAACCGGAATCAAAAGTCCGCTCATTGCCATCAGAGAAAGCAATCCAACCGTTTTAAGGGTTACCGTTTTCCCGCCCGTGTTAGGGCCAGTAATAACCAACAAAGAGAAGTCGCCACCCACGCAAATATCAATTGGGACTGCCTCACCTTTGGGCAGCAACGGGTGCCGCGCTTTCTTTAGGTCAATAATACCATCTTCCGTCAATTTAGGAGAAAGCCCATCCATAGAAATCGCAAGACGGGCTTTCGCCAGGATCACATCAAGAAAGATCAACAATCTATGGTTGTTTTGAATGTTTTCAAGCTGCTCGCACACCTGTTCTGACAGCGCTTGCAGAATCCGCTCAATTTCTTTATGCTCTTCCACCAACAACATCCGCAGCCTGTTATTCTGCTGCACAATACCAACAGGCTCAACAAACAGGGTTGACCCACTTGCAGAAGTGTCGTGAATCAAGCCTTTCACTTCGTTTCTGCATTCCGACTTAACCAGCACCACAAACCGATTGTTACGAACTGTCACAATGCTTTCCTGCAGGTATTTCTGGTTTGCCGATGAACGAACAAACTCCTCCAATGTCCCCCTGATTTGCTCTTTGGTGTTGGCAATTCGGCTCCTAACATCATTAAGCGCTCCACTTGCCGCACTGCTTATCTCATCTACTGATATTATGGCCGTGTCAATAGTTGCACTCAGAGCTTTCAATGGTCGCAATTCGTTAAAATACCGCGTTAATGCAACATCAAGATCCGCGAAATTTTTCGACCAAACAACCAGATTTTGCACGGTTTTTAACAGCATATTAATGCTAAGCAAATCCTTGGGCGCAAGCACGGCACCGCCTGAAACGCGGCAAAGGATCGGCGAAAGGGTGCCAAATGAGATGAGCTCTGGTTCTGCATAGCGCAGTATCAAAGTTTGCGCACAAAGAGATTGCTCTTGCAGTTTTTGTGCTTCCGCAAAACACGTGCAGGGCCTAAGCATCTTGATTTTGAGCTTGGTCTCTTCGAAAGCAGCCTTGTCTTCCAAAAGCTCCAAAACCTTATTAAATTCCAAAATTTCAAGATGTTTCTCTAACATGGCAGCTCCCACTTTGCAATAAGATCCAATATCATTTTATGCAAAAAAACACCAAATCACACTCAGCAAGCTGGCTTACAATTTACAACTTGCTTATCAATATTGCATTTCTAAAACCAAGGTGAGTGATTTTTCACACCTTGCTTTATTCGGCAGCAGGCTGGGGGCCGTGGAACGTCCACAAAGTAGCGAGCAAGAAAGCCACCCCCGATGACCAAGTGGCGCACCTCACAAACTTAGCCAATAATCCCGCATAATCTTTGCATCCTCGGCCTGAGTTCCTGCAGATTCGCAGATAATCACCGGTTCGCAATTCTTTTTTATGATTACATTTATTAGATCCTCAAAATTAGCCCCAAACCCAGAATCTGCAAAAGTAAGATGCCGCAGTTCGCCACCGCGCGTGTGCTCAATCTTAGAGAAGTGTATATGTATATGTTTCGCACGGTGCGCACCTAATTTATTTTCCACCCGCTCGAATACGCGCTCAAAGCTACTTACATCTGGCAACGCCCCTTGCCCGCGAGCATCGATATGCCCAAAATCCAGGCACGGGATCATGGATTCCGCTATTGAGCACAGCTGCAACACTTCATCCACAGTTCCCAATTGGTTAACCTTACCCATCGTTTCTGGGCAGATATGAATATCGCTCAAGCCACCAATTTCAAGTTCTCGCAGCGCCAACCTCAAGGTTTCACTTGCAAGTGCAAGGGCACTAGCACGCGATATCTTTGCGCAGGAACCCGAATGAACAACGATCCTTTCGGCACCCATATCTTTTGCCAACTGCGCCGTCTGTTTTATATATCCCACACTATTTAATCTTTTAACTTCGTCCACGCTGGAAAGAGAAATGTAATATGGAGCATGAACCGAGACCCAAATTCCCGCCTCCTTCATCAAAACACCAAAAGCCTTCGCGCTACTGGGCGAGATCCGAACGCCATGTCCACACTGATACTCGTATGCATCAAGGCCAAAAAGCCGCAGATATCCAGGGAGATCTGCATTGCAAGAATATCCCATACTGGCAAAACTTAATGAATTCCCCGCGGTACCAAAGCGAACCGACATATTAATTTTACCTCTTTTCGCCACATCACCCACGTGCCAGGCTCACAAATCCCCCCGACTGGCCCCGTGCTTATCTTCCGCCGGCATCGCCTTGCCACGTCACAGACTGCCGGTGTTTTTGGGCTGCGGTGACAATAAAAACCGGTGAAGTGAAATATCGCCCAAGAAATTTCCGTTTTGAATGGTTTTCTAAAACTGTTTTCCCCTCCGAAACCCATTTCCGTTGGGTCGCCACCCCGAATCACAAAACCTGGCATTCCCCAGTGGAATGCGTAGCTGTTATAATCGCCGTTTTCGGCAAGAGCTATGAAATTTTTAATGGCTAATGGTTCGCACTTGGACAAAAACCTTTTACTCAACAGCATCCACCCCGCCCTAGGGCAACGACTATCAAAGCTTTTCTGTAACGCACACATAGGGTCGTTTAACTGAATTGCGAATCCCAGGTTGTGATCTAGCTCGTTGCAAAGCCGGCCTACGCCAAACCACCAACTTCTTCTTAGGTGTCATCAAAAAATTCCTATCTCGCGCATATAACCCTGCTAGGTTTACACAAGCCAACCAACGGCAACCAGCCAAGCATACGGCCTGTTTTACTCAAACTACTCGATCAAACAAATCAGCTCCCAAACGCGAAAAAACCACTGGCAAAGTCAAAACTTTGCCGAATTGAGATTTTTTAACCCTTGACGGATGATCTCTTCCACGGGCAACTTGGCATCGCAACTCTGGGCAGCTTGCATTGCTTCTGTTTGCGAGAAACCAAGTGCTACAAGTGCGTTAATTGCCTCTGCCAAATTTGAACCAAAAACAGAATCAGAAAGGGAACCCATCTCTTTTTGCACTTTGCCTTTCAACTCCAGAACAATCTTTTGCGCCAGTTTTGTTCCAACTCCGCTCGCCATTGTAAAAACCTCCGGATTCGACAGCTGAATATTCTTAACAATATCATCTGGAGCCAAAACAGAAAGAATAGAGAGCGCGAACCTGGCACCAACGCCAGAAACAGAAACCAAAAGCCGAAAACACTCCCGCTCGGCCTCTTCTGCGAACCCATAAAGCTGGCAAGAATCCTCTCGAATGATCATGTTAACATATAGCAACACATTTTTGCCAACCTCGCCAACCATTCCCAATGTCCGCGTAGAGGCAAAACAGCGATAACCCACTCCAGAGCAATCGACCACAAGAAAAGCCTCTGTTTTTTTGCACAAGCAGCCACACAAGCTGTATATCACTTCATGTCAACTTCTTTCCTAAAGTATCAATCTCTCTGAACGAATGCGCGTGACATAACGCAATGGCAATTGCATCAGCCTCATCATCAAGCTTTAGGTTGCAAAACCCAAGCAACCGCGCGACCATAGCAATCATTTGTTTCTTTCCTGCCTTCCCATAGCCAACCAGCGCTTGCTTGATCTGGAGCGGGGTATATTCAAACACGGGAATATCGCTCTGCACAGCGGTTAACATAACCACACCTCTAGCCTGTGCAACATCGATTGCCGTTTTCTGATTCTTGGCAAAGAATAATTTTTCAACCGCCACATGGTCTGGCTTGAATGTTGCTGTTATTTTGCAAAGCTCGCTAAAAATCTGCTTTAATCTTGGCGCCAACGGCCCAGGAGGTGTTGTTATTACCCCACTTGCAACTCTGGCAAATTTGAAATTATTGTAATCCAAAACACCATACCCAACAATTGCAAAACCAGGATCTACCCCTAAAATCCTCAAAATATCTATCCCCAATAACGCCGATCTAAATCACGGTATTGCAAAGCTTCAGCTATATGTTTGGTGTCTATCATCTCAACACCGTCAAGATCTGCTATCGTTTTAGCAATCTTCAAAATTTTATTATATGCGCGCGCTGAAAAAGACAATCTGTCGAAAGCCATCTTTATCATCTTGGCCGCTGAATCGGTGGTGGAACACACCTCATTCACAAGCGCAGAACTGATTTCGGCATTACAATTAAACCGCTTGCCAGCAAACCTAAACAATTGCCGCTGCCGTGCCTTTATTACCCGTTGCCGAATAACAGCAGAAGCTTCGCCATCTGGTGCACGTGACATATCTGTGAAATCAATTGGCAGAACCTCAACATGAATATCTATCCTATCCAACATTGGGCCAGAGATTCTGTTCAAATATCGCGAAACCGCAATTGGCAGACATTTGCAGCGTTTGGTTGTGTGCCCAAAGAACCCGCAAGGGCAGGGATTCATAGCAGCCACCAGCATAATTGAACACGGGTAGGTTAATTTTGAGCGGGCACGCGAAATAGTCACCACTTTATCCTCAATTGGCTGCCGCAGCCCTTCAAGGACCTGCCTGCTAAACTCCGGAAGTTCGTCTAAAAACAACACACCGTTATGCGCCAAAGAAATCTCACCAGGCATAGGAATACTGCCGCCACCCGTCAACCCAGCAAGAGAAATTGTGTGGTGCGGTGCGCGAAATGGACGACAAAAATCAAGCGCGTTTCCTTTTGGAACATTGCCAGTCACAGAGTGTACTTTTGTTGTTTCAATCGCCTCGTCGAATTCAAGTGGCGGCAAAATAGTGGGAATCCTCTTTGCCAACATGCTTTTGCCAGAACCAGGAGCACCGATCAACAAGATATTGTGCCCGCCAGCTGCTGCAACTTCAACTGCGCGCTTCGCCTTGAATTGACCTTTAACATCCAAAAAATCCGCGTCATAAGACAATTTTGTTGGCACAAACCCTTTCGGCGGTAGCGGCTTAAGCACAACATTCGCAGAAAGATGCGATGCCAGTTCACGCAGGTTGCTCGGCACAAAAACATTAAGCCCGGAAACAATTGCCCCCTCTTCGGCATTCTCCTTTGGGATTATCGCATTCACAAAACCCAGGTCTTTTGCTTTTAATACCATCGGCAACACACCATTTACCGACTTAATCTCACCAGAGAGCGACAATTCGCCCAAAAACACACTGCCATCACGCCAACCAGCAATCTGCTCAGAAGCTCTTAAAATTGAAAGAGCTATCGGCAGATCATAAAGAGAACCATTCTTTTTAACGTCTGCGGGCGCAAGATTTACTGTAATTTTGCCAACCGGGAACTCAAATCCGCTATTTTTAATGCTGGCTCTCACTCGGTTTCTCGATTCTTTAACTCCGATATCTGGCAACCCAACAATATCAAAAACCGGCAAACCTCTGGCTATATCAACCTCTACCAAAACCTCAAATGCATCTATTCCTAAAATGCCCATGCTGTTAGTTTTACAAAACAAAAACGACCACTCCCCAGTGAGTTCCCGAATAATTATAGCATTTTTTTGTCACAAACCCACAAGCCTAAAACTTCCCCAAAACACACCAACGCGCTGGCCGGAGAAGGACCCCAATTGGCAATCGCCACCGCGGATTCGCCTAGCAACGTTGCCACTTTAAGCCACAGGTAAGTGATTTTTCTCATCCCTCCCTTGCTTAAAAGAAAGGTACATGGCAGTGCCTGCGGGCCACAACTGCTATCTCAACAATGCAGAGCCAAAGCACCAGCGTGGTTACAGGCGTTTTCCGGAAGCGGTCAATGGACCGCAGCCGTTCTCAAAGAGCACAACCATGACTCCCAGATTAGCCCAACGAGAAACAATTCACCTCTCACCAACGGAGATGCCACCGATTTTATCAAGCAACCAATGTGGATCATGCGTGGTGATCTTGCTTTGCTGGCAAACCAACGCAACCGGTGACTTACCAAAACTAGCAAGGCAACAACCATGACGCCCAGGCTAGCACAACGAGAAACAATCCACCTCTCACCAACGGAGATGCCACCGCTTTTATCAAGCAACCGATGTCGGGGATCCTTCGTGGTGATCTTGCTTCGCTGGCAAACCAACATCACCGGTGACTTACCAAACACTAGCAAGACAACAACCATGACTCCCTCTATTGTAACGCCAAGCGGAAATAAGCTTGCGGATGGGAGCAAACCGGGCAACACTCCGGAGCTCGCGTTGCAGAAACAGAATATCCGCAGTTGTCGCAGATCCAAGTTGCTTCTTCCGTGCTCGAAAAGAGCGAATCTGTATCCAACCGCTCAAGGCATTTTTTGTAATGCTCTGTGTGCACCTTTTCTATTCCACCAACTAACTCAAAAAGCTTGGCAATGCCTTCAAACCCTTCGTCTCTGGCCTCCTTGGCGAACTGCGGGTACATTACCTGGCTTTCGTGACTCTCGCCAGCGATTGCGGCTTTAAGGTTACCTTTGGTGGATCCAATATCAGAATTAAGCAATTTAAACCAAATTTTCGCATGTTCCTGCTCCTGTGCGGCGAGTTCTGCAAAGACCGCGCCAATCTGATTGTAACCATCTTTTTTGGCCTGCGAAGCAGAAAATACATATTTATTACGCGCTTGCGATTCTCCTGCGAAGGCAGCTTCCAGATTCTTATATGTTTTACTGTTCTTTAGCTCCATAATTATTAAATCCTTTCGTACATCAGTTTATTCCGGCATCTCTTGGAAGAGCACAACTTGGCGATTTTAATCAGTTGCACCAACCGAAACCTCTTCGATGATTGGTAATATCATTGGACTTCTTTGGGTCTTTTTATAAAAAAATTCTGACAATTTTTCTTTTATTCGATTCTTCATGTTGCCCCAGTCCTTCACATTCTTAACCTTACAGTCTTTCAACACTTCTTTTACCAATCCTCTTGCTCTTTCAATCAGCTCCTCAGATTCTCTCACATAAACAAAACCACGAGAGATTATGTCTGGCCCAGCAAGCACATTCATAAAATCCTTTTCCATCACAACAATCACAACAATCAAACCATCACCAGAAAGCAGCTTCCTCTCTCGCAGGACCACACTGCCAACATCACCCACACCAAGTCCATCCACCATTACATTGCCAGATGGAACCACTTTCCCATACTTAATCTCTTGCCGCCCCACAAGGATCTCTCTTCCAAGCTCCGGCACCAAAATGTTATCTGGATTCAAACCCATAAGCCGTGCAATCTTTGCATTCTTTTTAAGGTGCCGATACTCACCATGCACCGGCACAAAATATTTTGGCTGCAACAGGTTAATAAACAACTTCTGCTCATCCTGATACGCATGCCCAGAAACATGAGTATCATGCATCTTTTCATAAACAACATCGGCACCTAACAACATAAGATCATTAATTACCCGATTCACAAATTTTTCATTCCCGGGGATCGGTTGCGCAGAAATAATTATGAAATCATTCTGGCTTACTTCTATTTTTTTGTGCTCTTTGTTAGATATCCGCCGCAACGCAGAAAGTGGCTCCCCTTGGCTGCCAGTTGTAACAATAACAATCTGCCCAGGCGGGCATTTGTTTGCCTCATCGATATCGATCATCGTGCCAGGGTTCGGCTTCAAATAACCAAGCTCAATTGCAATGGCAATAACATTAACCATACCCCTGCCAGAAACTGCAACCTTGCGGTTATGTTCTTCTGCTGTTGTAATCACCTGTTGAATCCTATGAACATTAGATGCAAAAGTTGCCACAAGAATCCTTTTATCTGTTGCGCTTTTAAACAAACGCTCAAAGGAGCTCCCAACAACCTGTTCACTGGGAGAAAAGCCAGGTTTTTCTGCATTAGTTGAATCTGCCAACAAAAGCAACACACCGCGACGGCCTAGCTCACCAAGCTCCGAAAGGTCGATAGCCGAACCTTCAATCGGCGTGAAATCCACCTTGTAATCACCAGTATGAAACAAAACCCCTATCGGTGTGGAGACTGCCAACGCGCACGCATCAGGAATTGAATGATTCACATGAATTAAAGTTACCAAAAAACACCCAAGGCGAATCCGGTCGCCCGCACGCTTCACATTGAGATTCGCAGTTCTCAAGATGCCAGCTTCTTTAAGCTTCGCCTTAACCAAACTAATTGTCAATTGCGTCCCATAAACCGGCACATTAACATTTTTAAGGAAATAAGAAAGAGCACCAATATGATCCTCATGCCCGTGAGTTAACACAACCCCCCGCAGCTTGTGTTTCTTTTTCACAACATAACTAAAATCTGGAATAACAACATCCACCCCAGGCATATCCATGTCTGGGAACATCAAACCGCAATCGATGATGAACATATCATCACCATACTCAATCACGGTCATGTTCTTCCCAATTTCGTTTATTCCACCAAGCAAGACAACACTAACATATGGGCTTTCTTTATCCCCGCCCTTCTCAACCTTTTCTAGCTTTGCAATTTTACCGCTAACAACCACCTTATCTTTTAAACCGCTCTTCTTCAAAAAACTTTCTTCCCTCATTTCATTCCTTCCTCTATGATAACTGCACCATGATCAACAGGCACCGCAAAGAAAACCTCCGAATAACTTTCATTAAGCAACCTAAAACATCTCTTAGCCTTCAGTCGATTATCAAAAAAACCAAACACTGCACCGCCACTACCGGTCATGCAAGCTCCCAAAGCACCCTGCTCACACAGCAATCCCTTTATGTTGCCGATATCAGCCATTCCCCCGGCTTCTTCAACTTCAAACACATTTTGAAGATGGCACGCAACCTCTTCGAGGCGCTGAGTTACAACACCAGCAACCAACCCATCAATATCCGGCCGCTTGACGATGCATGTTTGATCATGAAGCGTGAAGGCATCTTTCATGCTACTTGATCCTTCTGGCCTTACAATAACAAAAAAACATTCCGGCAGCTTAGGCAAAGCAGTGAATATTTCACCAACTCCATCTGCCAACTGGATCCCGCCTTGAATGCCAAACGGAACATTTGCCCCCAGTTTTAACGCCATATCACACAACGCAACAACAGAAAATTTCGTTTCATAAAGCTCGTTCAAACCAACCAAAACACCTGCAGCGTCAGCGCTACCACTAGCAAGCCCAACCCCGGCGGGAATCACCTTGTCAACATGGATATCAACACCATAATCATCAATTTCCGCTTCACGAAAAAACAACTGCGCCGCTTTATACGACAAATCATCGCTAACCTGCGGAACCACGGCGGGAAGGCAAACTAAATGGACCTCGCCCAAGTTGTTCTTTTTAATTTTTATGATGTCACACAAATCAATTGCCTGCATAACCGTACGAACATAATGGTAGCCTTCGTCGGTTGGCCCAAGAATGTCGAGACCAAGATTGATCTTCGCTGGCGCTTGAACCATCACACTACCTAACACAATAATATCTTCTCTCCTTCTTTAATTAAGCCCTGTGGTTTAACATAAAAAACACAACAACCACAAAAACTATGCAGCGGAACGTGGCCACTTCTTCATTCACGAAAATACCACCACCAACAACCCGATTTATTTGGGAGGCCTCACCCTTTCAAACCATTCAAATCTCCCGGCGCCCTTCAAAAGCGGCATGTAAAGTAACGTCATCTATATATTCCAAGTTTGCGCCTATGGGCAAGCCATAAGCCAAACGAGTTATTTTCACTTCAACGGGTGCCAACAATCGCAATATATAAGCAGTTGTTGCCTCCCCCTCAACTGTTGGGCCCAACGCCATAATAACCTCAGCAACAGCCCCGGCGCAAACCCGCTGCCGAAGCTTATCAACGCCAATATCTTCTGGCCCAATGCCATCCATAGGTGAAAGAAGGCCGGCAAGAACATGATAAGCTCCCTTATATCCACTAGTGCGCTCCAATGCAAAAAGATCTTTCATGCTCTGCACCACGCAGATAACAGACTTGTCTCTTAAAGAATCACCACAAACATAGCAGCGCCCATTCTGAGCAAAGCAACCGCAGGTTTCGCATTTCTTTATACATCGCGCTGCTTGCAAAATCTTATCCGAAAGATCAGCAACCGACGCCTCCGGCAGGTTTAAAAGGTAAAGAACCATCTTCCACGCGGCTTTTTCTCCAACCCCTGGGAACAATTTAAACCGGTCTACAAGCGCATCCAGCAGTTCAAAGCCACCACTCATAAACCTGGCACACTCAGCGGGCCGGTTATGGCGTTCATCTTTTCCTCATAATAATTGGCAGCATCTCCCAAAGCGCTATTCAATGCCACAACTACCATGTCTTGCAACATTTCAACATCATCCAAAGCATCACCCGCAATTTTTACTTGCTTGACTATCCGATCACCACTCACAACAACTTCAACCACACCACCACCGGAAGATGCTTGGAACTCCATCTTTGCAATCTCTTCTCTAACCGTTTCCATTTCCGCTTGCATACGCTTGGCGTCTTCAACCAATTTGCTCATTGACGGTTTTTTAAACGCATCAGGTAACAAAGACTTCATATCTCTTCTGCTCCTCACTTGTTTTTGATTTTATCTGCTACGCCACTAACCAGCAAAAAGATACATTCCGTTTATCTCTTTTCCAAAAACCACCACTTCCTATTTACATACGGGGCAAAGCCACCCCAACCACCAAGCGCAGCTCAACAGGCGATTAACTCACAACTACTATTCCGCCAAAACTCTCATAAGCACCAGCGTGGTTGCCACTGGCACTTCCAAAAAACAACTAACGATGCTACCGCGCGGGGGAGAGGTAGGCAACAAGGCGTTGCATCCAATTAACAAACGATGAAGCCAATCCCTTGCTCAAAGGCCCCTTGCGTCAAAGAAAGTCTCCTTGGAGCACTAAATCTGGCCACCACAACTGTCGATATGCATAATTTTCTTAGGGGAGCGGCTTTACAGAAGCGCGAAACGGGATCGCCTCTCGGTGGCCAGGCTTAAGCCCCGTCGCGGCGACTGTGGCACAAAGAACAGCGGCAGCGCCGCTGGATTTCAAAACTCGAGAGCACTCGTTTAAGGTTGCCCCCGTCGTAACGACATCATCAATCAGCAGGATCCTTTTCCCCTCAATCAGCTGCCCATTAACAGCATACACACCCTTAACGTTGCTCATTCGGTTTTGCAAATTCAACTTGTGCTGTTTCTGGTTCTCCTGCAGCTTAACAAGCCCACAAACCAACGGAATATCAAGTGATTTTGAAACATGCTTGGCCAACAACTCGGCATGCCTCACCTTTCTGCTCGTTTCTGGAACAAATGTCAAGCAATCGATCTGTATATTCGCATAAGCTCTTTGCACAATATCACAGATAAACTGCGCAAGCACAACCCCGTGCGAATGTTTACCATGAAACTTGAAGGCTCGAATCGCCGTGGAAATCGGTGGCAGGTAACAAAACATCGCAACACAATCATCAAAATACCGGTCGCCATAATTGAAATCTATTGCCCGACAATTGATAATCTTTCCACAATCCAACTTACAACGCGAACAAAAAACACAATCACCAACACCAAGTCCGCCGCAAAAGATACATCTTTGCGGGAAAAGTGCCCGCACCAATCCTTCAAAAAACGTCCTAAACATGATTCAATTCGCCTGCCAAAGCACCCCAACCACCCAACTCATCTTCCATTGGATGTCAATCTGTGCAGGTTGCGGCCAATCAACACTCCACGCTGCCATCCTTTGCTCCCTCGCCCCTTAAAAAACTCGCTGCCTCTATCATCGAACAATCTCGCAACTTGTTCCACAAAAAAGTTTTCCTTTGCGCAAGGATTCCAATCATTTTGAAAAATGTCAATTAAAAACAATCACCATTAGTGAGTAACAATCGCGGTAGCTTAACGGCTCTCCATTTGCGTTTCTTGAAGTAGCTTCCCAAAATCACACGCGCCAAACGCACGCTCCTCAAATCGAGAAACATTTCTCCATGAGAAGTATGTCTGCCGTGCCTCGCTGCGTTCACCTATCGCATGGCAAAGAGCCAATATTAACAAATGAATGGGACACAACGTGGAAGCTCTCCCAAACAACCGAACAGCGCCACTCGCCAAGCCTATTGCCCCAAAACACTCACCAAAACAAAGAAATACGGCGCCACAAAAATTAAACTATCCAACCGGTCCAATACACCACCATGCCCAGGCATAATACGGCCGAAATCTTTAACTCCAAACTGCCTTTTTACCAACGACATGAAGAGATCACCAAAAACGGCCAACGCCGACGCAATCAAAAATATTACAACAAGAAAAACAAGCAACTGCGTAGTCGAAATATACCCACAACCACAAACAAGGCAAGACTTAATAGCATAAAAAGCAAAAAGCACACAACAAACAACCGAGAAACAAATACCCCCCGCAACACCTTCTTTTGTCTTTTTCGGGCTAACATCCTCAGCAAGCTTGTGCTTCCCACAAACAGATCCCACAAAAAACGCAAATATATCTGTTAACCAGGCGGATGCAAAAAGAACAACAATTACCAACAATCCCTCATTGTGTTTTGTTGGCAAAATATCCCGCACAAAGATCACACAAGAGAACGAAAGCGAGATCCCAACAGCCATGGCAAACACAAACAAACCATTTGAAATGGCGATTTTTTTTCTTTCAAAAAACAGGCATAAACAAAGGCAAAACAACATCAACAACATCAACACAAGCACATGCTCTAAATATTTCCAAAGGGGAATAAAAATAGCAGTCAAGCAGCAGATACACTGCAAAGCAGAGAACTTGCCCAAAACTATTTTACTTAGCTCACAAACCCCAATCACGCAAATCAAAGCCACCACAAAATTAAAAAACAGAGAATTCAAAAAGTAAAGGATAACATAAACGATCAACAATCCAATTATTCCCGAAACCACTCGCTGTTGCAATGTATGTTTATCTACC
>JAIRZL010000060.1 GCA_031267245.1 Oscillospiraceae bacterium | reverse complement strand
GGTTGTTTTATGATATAATAAACCCTTGCGGGCAATATAAATTGACGAGGAGCTGTCATAATCCTGGCCAAACAGCCTGGGAGCTGTTCAACCTTTACTTTTACTTTACCATCACCAATTTTTAATCTGCGGCAATGCGGCGGCTTCCACCAATATCATCCTAACAAAGCAATTGCCAAAGGCCGCTGCGTGGTTGCCCTAGAAACTTCCACCACGCAGCAACTGGGAGTGCGCTTAGTGCCTGTGCGTAACGCAATATTCGCCCGATCAATCGTGGCAACTTAGCAGATGATTAAAGTTAAGGTGCTTGAAACTGCCATCGCGCCTAATGGTATTGTAAGGCTTTATTGCTTTTTGTGGGCTTGACCAATTGCAGCACGCGAGCGTGTTACCACTAAATAATTAACAATTATGCCGGACTTGAGCTATGTAAAAATCAGCAACATTGCAAAAATATAATTACAAATCTTCCCAACCCAAAAGGCGGTGAAAATTGTTGTACCCGTACGACAAAATTTCAAATCTAGACGAGCTGGAAACAACATTGCTAGAACTATGCTACAAAGGTTCTGGGGTGACAGACAAGGAATTTGCAAAGATAGATCTGCCACAAATAAAACTAGAATTAGACGCCGGTTCATTTTCGTTTTCAAGCCCTAAACATCTAACATTGGGCGGCACAAAAAAAAGAAGATACGCGGCATTTGGTCTTCCGGAGCGGATCATTACGCAAATTCTTTATAAAACGTTAAATGAGATCTGCGATCCGTTATTCATCGATAATCTGTTTAGTCACAGGAAAAATAAATCATACAAGCATGCGATCACAACCCTGCAAGAAAGCATGCAAGTCAACCTGCAAGGGTGTGTTTTGCGACTTGACGTTGAAAGATATTATGACAGCATCGACCATGAAATTTTAATCTCTTTTATTGAAAAGCATGTTGATCCCAAAACAAGCAATCTACTAAAACAGCTCATCTTTAATTTTGGAGAAGAGGGGAGAGGTATCTTTTCTGGGAACTGCTTGTCTAATCTTTTCGGCAATTTGTATCTGTCAAACATCGATCATCTTGTTTTAGAAAACCTAGGGAACAAAACCTACATGCGATTTGTTGATGACATGGCAATGATCTGCCCCAGCATGGCTGCGGCTCAGGATCTGCGAAGCACAATAGAGGCGTATCTTGATGAAAAGCTAAAGCTCAGGTTGAGTCAGCGCAAATCCTTTGTGCGGCCCGTAAGTGAAGGTTGCACCTTTTTGGGTTACAACATATTCCCAAACAAACTTTTTCTTCTGCAAGAGTATATAGACAGCACCAATGAACAACTTGATAAGATCATGTGCGGGAAAAGCGGGTTGAGCGATGAACAGATAAAAAACAAGATCAGAAGCATAAAAAGCAAATTAAAAAACACCTGCGAAACCAGCTTGCAAAACAGGGTTGAGGCGATCGAGAAAATTCTTAAAACCAACAAGTATGCCATGCCAATCATCACGCCAACAAAAAACGAGTATCCATTTGCTAATGTTACCACTGAGCCCCCAAAGCCAAACACAAACGCAGAACCTCCCAAGCCTCCGGAACCTTTTCGTCAACTCCAGCACACCATTGTGCCGCAGTATCTGGTAGCAAGCAATGACAGCAACCCGGCAGAAAGCCGTGCCGCGAATCAATCACCCACCAACGAGCTAGGCTCGCAGATCATCACGGAGATAAGGAATATAAACATAATTAATCTAACCCCTTGGGAAGCGTTTCTGTTTATAAAAAAATGGAACGAGCGGGTGTATAATCCAGAACTAAAATAACGATTTCGGAAGCTTAATATGCGCACGCAAGAGTTTGTTATATCAAGTTGTATCAAGATGAATAGCCGCAATTGCTTTTGTTTTTTGTCCTGCCATCACCAGCCCACCATGCGTGCTGTTTTCTTAATGATAAAAGTCTTTTTTGAAGGAACTGGCAGCGCGATAACAGCAGTAAGCTTGTTAGCCACTGAGTGGCATTCAAATTTGATACTCTAAACAAAGATTCCCTACTGAGAGAAGTTCTCTTGAGAGGCCAGATTTGATGCTTCGAAAGTGATGCTCGCACTCTGGCAGCGATAACATCAGCCTTGCCCGAATGCGCCTTTGCAGTAGCTTAATGCTTTGGGCGGGCCGTGACCTAGCATGCCCGGCCCACTTTCCGACCAGGTCCACAAATAAACCTTTTAAGAGAATTGAGAGTGCAGCATCCTGGTGCCGGTTGTGCAACGCCTCGCCGGCAACGGAATTGCATTCAGATTCGATGCTCTAAGCAGGGGCTTCCTGGTGATAGAAGTCGTCCTGGCAACTGAGTTGTGGGCGTTACACTGCCACTAATGCGCAAATGCAAATGAAGAAAAAGCACAAAAGGGGCTCGGTTGCTTTAACCGAGCCTTCTGTGCTTTTTGACTAGCTTAAAAATAAGTCATATTGCGGTTTTTATGCTGGTTTTGCATTTTGAATGGCCACAAGTTGTGCCGCGCCGTCCAAAAGATTAGCTGCGGATGAAATTCTCCCAGCTCCAGAGACCGCGCTCGGGAATAAATTATGGGTGCAGCGTCACGCTGCCTTTTGAGAGAATTGAGAGCGCAGCATCCTGGTGCCGGTTGGGCAACGCCTCGCCGGCCATTGAATTGCATTCAGATTCGATGCTCTAAGCAGGGGCTTCCAGGTGATAGAAGTCGTCCTGGCAACTGAGTTGTGGGCATGATCGCTTGCCACTTATTGCTTAAGCCAGGTTTGCAACCAGAAGGAGGGTGGGGAGATCAAAGACCCCTTGCAATCGGCAAAGATGCAGGCTATAATGAATGGGCGCGTGTTGTGGAGCTCGTTTTCTGGATGTTAGATAAATGTTGGAGGATTGCAAAAGAAGGTGCGTTTGCGGAGGAAGTTTGGGGCAACACTTTATATTGGTTTGTTCTTATTGTTTCTATACATACCGATAGCAGTTTTGGTTGCTTTTTCTTTTAATGAATCAAAAAGCCGATCTTACTGGACGGGTTTTACTTTTGCGTGGTATAATAAGCTGCTGCATAACCATGAGATTTTGCGTGCGGCTTTCAATACATTGGTGGTGGCGGTTGTTGCATCGTTTGCTGCCACAGTAATCGGTACGGTTTCTGCTGTTGGTGTGCATTTTTTGGATAAAAGGTTAAAGAGACTAATGACCCTTTTAACTAATCTTCCAATTGTTAACCCAGAGATTGTTACCGGTGTTTCGCTGATGTTGCTTTTCACTTTCCTTAAAGTGAAGGTGGGTTTTGAAACTTTATTGTTGGCGCATATTATATTCAATATCCCATATATTGTATTTAGTGTGCTTCCAAAGCTTGCGCAGATGGATAAGTATTTGTGTGATGCTGCAATGGACTTGGGTTGCAATTGGTGGCAGGTCTTCTTTAAGGTGATTTTGCCAGAAGTTTCACCAGGTATTATGTCTGGGTTCTTAATGGCGCTGGCATTCTCTGTGGATGATTTTGTGATAAGTTATTTTACTGGCGGGCCAACCTCTCAAACTTTACCCTTGACAATCTTTGCCATGACCAGGCGGAAGGTGAGCCCAGAAATAAATGCACTTTCTACGATAGTTTTTGTTGTTGCGTTAACAATCATCTTTGTTGTGCAATTTTATGAATCCAGAAAGAATAAGCATCTGCTGAGGAGGAATGGTAGCTGAGGACCAAAACCAGTATATTGCTGGCGGCATTGGCAATTGTGAGTGCTCTGTGTGTTGGAATTTGTGTTTTTAAAAACGAAAGTCATGGTAGTTTAGAAAAGCAACGACGCTCAATTAATGTTTTTAATTGGGGAGAGTTTATGTCTAACGGATCGGATGGTCTGCTTAACGTAAATCAAGAATTTGAACGTCTAACTGGTATTCATGTTAATTACACAACCTTTTCTTCCAACGAAGAGATGTATGCGAAAATCAAAAGCGGGAGTGTTTTATATGATGTTGTTATTCCGTCTGATTATATGATTGCCAAAATGGTTTCTGAAGGGTTGCTTGCCAAGCTTAATTTTGATAATATTCCCAATGTAAAAAATATAATGCCCAATCTAAAGGGGATGGTTTATGATCCGCAGGGTGAATATAGTGTGCCTTATGCATGGGGTGTGGTGGGGGTTGTTTATAATTCGCAACAGATCAACAAACCGGTTGGTGGGTTTGATGCGCTTTGGGATGAAGAGTTAAGCGGCGACATCTTAATGTTTTTAAATTCCAGGGACGCTTTCTCTGTGGCATTAAAAAAGCTGGGCTTTTCTTTTAACACAGATGACAAAAACGAGATATTGTTGGCGGCAAAAGAATTAAGGAGGCAAAAAAAATTAGTGCAAGCATATGTGATGGATGAAATATTTGACAAGATGCAGTCTGCGGAGGCGCTTATTGCTCCCTATTACTCTGGCGACGCCTTGGTTATGATGAGGGACAATCAGAATCTGCGTTTTGTTTTTCCAAAAGGAACCAATCGTTTTATTGATGCTGCATGTGTTTTAGAAACCTCTGAAAAAAAAGAAGTTGCAGAGCAATATATAAACTTCTTGTGCGAGCCGCGAGTGGCCTTGGCAAATGCGTTGAGTGGTGGTTATTCAACCCCCAATCAACAAGCGTTTGAAATGCTGCCGGCAGAGATTAGGAACAGTCAAATTGCTTATCCAAGTGATGATATGTTGCAAACCACAGAGTGTTATTGTTTTAAGCCCGCAGAGATTGGGGAGCTTATGGACGCTTTGTGGATTGAAATTATGGTTGCCGACGAAGATAATAGCATTTGGGTTATGCCGGTGTTTATTGTTGTTTGCATTACAACCACGATTTCTATTGGTATTGCAAGGATGCGTGGGAGAAAACAACGGAGGTGATATTCTGCATGGTTTTGTGCAATATTATGTGTGTTCGCGTTGTTGGTTATTTGAATTATTGATGGGGGAAGATAGAGTTGATGATTAACAACACTGGATGAACCTTGCCTTGTGATGCAAAATGATGTAAAAATAAAAAACCAAAGGAAATAAAATCAGGAGGAAGTGGAGCTATATGAAAAGCATTTGCATGAAAGATATTAAGAAAGGCATGTTCATTTTACCTTTGGCGGCGGGGTTGATTTGGCTTACTGCTTGTGGTGGCGAGAAGGTCAAAGAGGAAACAGTCGCTACATTTACTGGTGGAAGTTTTTCTACGGGCGTTGGCCACTGGCTTGCAGAAAAAGCGGTTAATGTTGTGGCGCGGAAACAAGAAAATCCAGAAGACCAACAGAAAGTCGTGAGAGACCCCGGGAGCTTCGCGGCCGAGGTGGAAGAAAATGTTAAACGCGAAATTGCCATTCTCGTAGGCGCTAACTCCTTGTTTGAACAGCTCAAGCTAGTACAAACAGCAGAGGGGCAACAACGAATGGACATGGCAGTTTGCACCGCTGTGTGGCAGGCGCAGCAGGACGTGGCGAAAGTAAACTATGAGGCGGAGCTAAACAAGAAAGGTGTAAAAGATGTTCTGGGGATCAAGGCGACCCCCGAAGCCGAGCGCAATGCGTGTCGCGAGACCATCGCTGCTGGAGCGCTGGTCGAGGAGCTGCAGCAAAAAAAGCATGCTGTTTTTGCCAATTTGTATGGCCCTGGTGGGCAGGACGCTCCATCCGATGAGAAGTTGTTGGAACAGGCCAACGCAGAAATGACTCGGCTAATCTATAATGTGTTTTATAACTCTCCAGAAAGTGAAGATGCGAAAGAAAACGCAAGCAAATTTGCGGATGCTGCCAAGAAAAATGGGGGCATCTTGAACGAATTGGTTGAGGATTATAATCGCCGCGAAGAGGAAGCCAAAAAGAAAGACGAAGAGGCAAAAAAGAAGGACGCGGCAACGAAAGAAGAAGAAGCAAGCAAAAAAGAAGATAATGTGGGCAATGAAGATAATGTAAATGACGAGGCCAAGAAAAAAGAAGACATGAGAAAAATGGTGGAAGCTCAATCCACATTGTTTTGCGCACGCGAGGAGTTGGCCAGCACGGTGGGGGATGAGGGCGTTGCTACGGCTATTCTTGAAGCTCCCGTTGATGCCGTGGAGATGGTTCAGCTAGGCACGGATGGGTATTTGGTTTTCCAAAGGAAAACGTGGACGGCCGAGCAAGTGGTGGAGAAAAGAGATCAAATTGTGTGGATGCTGTTCCACAAAAAATTCGAAGATCAACGGGAGCAGGAGGGGAAAGCGCTGGATTTGAAGTTTGATGAACGCAACTTGACTGCTTGTTTGCCACAAAATGCACCAGCTTCTGTGCGGCAAGTCGCAAGCCCTAATTCATTTGGCATGGGCGGGTACTAATAACGCCGATTTTTTGGGAGGATTATAAATAACTATGGCAAGGAAACGTGTGTGGATCCTGGCTGTGTTAGGTCTGGGCTTGCTGGGAAGCGTGTTGTGTTTGATGATGCGTAGCCCACGGGAACAAACCGAATTTGTTGCTAATTGTGGTGACAAGAAGATCCCGACCGGGCTTTATGTTATGTATGAAATGCTGGATGCAACAGAGGCTGTGATTAAGCAGATTGTGAAAAACAGCAATGAAGGTGTTGATGCGCAAGGAGATTTGAAGGAGCACCTTAGAGATGTGATCGATGGCAAAGTTGTGGAAGATTTGATAGTTGAGAAAACAAAAGAATGCGTGACTAGGCACGTGGAAATTGATCGCCTCTTTGATGAGCTTGGGTTGACCCTGTCAGCGGAAGCCGAGAAGAAACTGGAAGCTGCGGAACTAGCCTATAATAGACAAAAAGAGCAGCTAGAAAAG
>JAIRZL010000024.1 GCA_031267245.1 Oscillospiraceae bacterium | reverse complement strand
ATTAATTGCAATTGATGGATTTAACCCTACAGACTTACAGAATTTATTAAATTCCTGTTTAGCTTCTTTATCCACCCGAATACTGATGTTTTCATATAACACAATTCATCACCTCATATCATATAATACCACCACATGCGACAAATATCAACAGCATCTATCGCACTCAGATACCTAAGCTCAAGTTAGTTTTATCATACAATGCGAGGGCAGGCAAGCAAATTACCCGCTTGTCCGTGTGCACCGCCCTGCCCGTGGAACGGCTTCCCCTTTTTCACAGCCGCGCCGCTGCGTAAATGCCAGGCCTTCAAAAACCAGACACCTTATAGGCCTGGTTGGCTGGCGGAAAACTTGCATGAGTGGGAAGCTGGTGGCTGCAATTCGGCTGCCAAAGAGGTGGAATTGCGAGCTGCTGGGCCACAACTTCAGCCCCCGTTTGTTCTTCACGCGTGGGCCATTTGTTGCAATTGGCGCTGGGCGTCGGCGGCAGCCCTTTGGGTGGCGGCCCAATCTTTAATTTCGTCGGAAAGGGGTGCCTTTGGGACATATCTCCACCAAACAGAGCCTCTGGCCACATCGTTGAGCCACGGTTTGTTGTCGGCAGTAAAATGGATAATGGCTGGCTTTTCGTGGCTGGGCCTTCTTTCTTCGCCGGTGGTGAGACCAGCGGCCCAGTAGCGCAGTTCATGCACAGGCGGCCAACAATTAAACATGCCATACTTGAATGGTAGATCAAGGATATATGGGAAACACACAGCATTGATCACTGACTCGTCCAGTATGTGTAAATGCTCATCATAATTAGCAACGCATTCAATGAATTTTGATACACATCCATCTTCCCGCAACTTTTCCAGATTCATAAGCATAACGCCTGAACAAACCCAATGCGAAGAGTCGATTCCAAAACTCTCCAGGAACTCTCTGTGTTTTGGCGGTTCCTTGGCAAAACCCAAAGGCCGACCAGCAAAACAAGGTATCCCGCCGACGTAACAATCCCTCATATCAAGAGCAAGCATCGGCTGCAAATCTTCTGATATAATGGTATCGCCATCGAGCCAGATACATTTTTTCACGGAACGCAAAACTATCGCCGCCAACAATCGGTAATAAGCAGTGATGGTTAGTGTTGTACCCCATGATCTGTCTGTATATGCATCTTCAAACGCCGGCCCCATGTCAACAAAATCTATGCTGTGCCTTTCATAAGCCTGCAGAAGCATCAAAATTTTGTTTTTGTGATCGTTCTGGAAATCACTCGGTACCATGATTGTGACATCATAGTGGGTGTTTTGCGCCGCATTGTCGAAAAGCGAGGTCAACGCAACCATGGTGGGGTAAACATATCCGCTATCTGTTGCCATCAAGACCGGGATGTTGACTACATTGCCTCCTGCGCCAACCCTTGAAAATTGTGCCAGCAATACAATCGCAAACATAACGACCAGCCTCTTCAGGATGGCATTTCTTGGCTTTTTATGTATTTTCATCAAATTTCCCCCTTCATTTCGTTTCCTTTTTTTGCGCAGACTGGCCTGGTAGCCGGACGCAAGTGGCAGCCTGTGTCGGTTGCATTTTTTCCGGGGCAATGACGGCGGCATGGGACGGAGAAGCGAAGGCAACAACAGGGGAAACCTCCACAGCGCCAGCGCTGGCGTGCGCCTGACAATGGAATGAAAGGAGATCATCTGCTTCAAGGTAATCCCGCACGCTATAGGGTCCTTTCGGCGTTGTGTTTGTCGGTCGCTGGCCTTCACACAAGAAATTCGTAGTCGTCCCTGATAGGCTGGGAGGAGCCATCGGGATAATCGATACCGCCTCTTCCCGCGGGAGCTAACGAAAGTCTTAACAAGGCCAAAAGCTCGGGCGCGTCACGGAAGCTGCTGAGAATGCGACCGACCTGCGCCGGCGTTGGTTCGCCGTGCAGATAGTAGGGCAGCACGCGCGGACCGCGAACAAAGGTTGTAATTTCCCCGGTGTCCTCTAAAAGTGCCGTCCAAGTAGGCGCGTATTCCAGCTGCCCAAGATAATCTGTCGCGCCGCTTAGCACGTTGCCCTTGATTTTTGCGTCTGCATCCGCCGTCGTGACGTTTTTTACAATGTTTTTGTCAAAGCCTTGCTGCCAGGCATACCAAGTCACCATAGCAGCAACGGCGTCTTTGAGTGCATCTTCTTGCGTTTTTGTCCTGTAGCAACCCCTCGCCAAATCCTGGCATACCTGCCATCCTCGTTGCTCGCTGTCTACTGACGCCCCTTCCAGGACAGGCTCACGACCGTTAGTTGCTTTTTGTTTTTTCAAAAGCAACGCAACAACGGCCGCTGCGAAAGCTCCCAAAAACCCGCATACTTGTGTTACCGCGTGCTCTGCTGCCCCCCCCCCTCCGACCGCACGAGCGGGGTCACAGTAGAACGTGGTTGCTGCTGTAAGACTCAAAAACAGGCTTAAAATTTTCCTTTTTTTCATTTAGATTTCCTCCTTTTTCGTTATTTGCTGTTTGTTCACAAAAAACGGTAGGCGTACGGGTTTTCTTACTCGCCGTACCAGAAAGCCCAGAAGCAGCCGTTACGAATCCACAGGTAAAGTAACTTGGCGGCGGCGGAAGGCGACAAAGGTCGTCCCCCGCCATCTGCAGGAGACATTGTCGCTTCCTCTTGTTCCCATTCCAGCTGAAATCTGTGATCTTCTGCGTTCCTGACCAACCCTTCATGCGACCCCCAATACTGCGCCACCTCCCCCTCTGCCCATTTCTCGTTTGCCAGCCACTCCGGCGATCCCTCTTCTATGCCTCGCGCTCGCCAGCTGGGCCGCCACCCAGAGAGGAACTCTTCTAATTTGTGAGCGAACCATTCGTCTGGCCACACCCATTCGGCAGCAGTGGCACCAGCAGCTATCAAATTCTGCTTCAGGTTTCTTGTGAGTCCCTCCTTGAAGTGATTCCACAACGTAAAAGCAGCGTTTGCTTCTGCTGCGGCTTGTTCCGGCGTCGCAGGGTTCCAACTTCCGTCTCCCATTTGCAAAAAAACCCGGAAAGCGTCGCCGTCAAAGGGCTCAGTATCAACAACAACCTGCTGTTTTTGCTTGCGCAAAAGTGACAGGAAGAGACCTGCACCGACTGTACCTAACAAGGCGTGTGTTGCGCACAGCCCCAATCCTTCGCTTTGTTGCTCCGCTGTCTCCCCTTCTGCACAAACTTGCAAACTCGAGAAACAGAATGTGGCTGCTAGCATAAAGCTCATGAGTAAACCTAAGATCTTCCTTTTTTTCATTAACACTTACAGTTCCTCCTTGCAGTATCCAACTTTGCCTCGTCATTGAAGCACCAATAACGCTAGGGTTTGCTTATCGGCAACCCCTCCTCCTTTTATTGCTCTCCACGGAATAGCGCAAACAACCAGACAATGCCAAGCTTTGGCGAAAAATGGTACCACTTCCACGTTTTTTTATTTGCAGCCCGGTTTTCAGTACCTTACCTGCCTTCGCGTGGGTTGCTCTGCACGCTCTGGGTTACTGCAATTGCGTTTAATTATATCACAATTTATTTAACATTGCCAATTAATATTTAATTTAAATTCAAAACTTTTATGATATGCGTATCATTAGCTCGCGGAGGAATGGTGACGTGGCTCGTATTTGCTGATTGCGCGCAACTCTTCTCCCACGGCAGGAGCTTTCGTTCTAACTGTAGCGAGGCCTCATTTTTATGATAACGCGAAACGGGCAAGCGAATGAAAGCATTTCGGTGGATTTAATTTGACAATGGCAATTCTCCAGTGCTACAATATAAAATGGACGATCTCCGAGCAGGACAAGAGGCGACGGCCGAGGGAATTCCACCAAATTTGATAAGTTCGCAATGTCGATTGCTCAACCAGTGCGCGTAACCCTGATGCCCGACACTAAAAGTTTTCCCATTGCTTCAATGCGTGGAGACGTTCAACAGACAGGCAGCGTATTAACACTACAAGCAAGAAAGGAGGGAGCCACTTCGTAAAAATAATAGCAGCAAGCAATCATTAATGAAGGCAAAGAGAAATCAATTTTGTCGGTTGTATATCACTTAAAAAGGAGAAACGAATATGAAAAGAAACGGTAAAAAAGTTTTGGCATTGGCATTGGCAACTATAACGATTTCGTCGCAAATAGCATTCGCTGGCACGTCGGAATTCTACGAAGCATACGAGACTCTCGTGGAGTCGTTTAGTGACAGCTATCTCGCCAGGGAACGCGGATTTGGCTTCACAGATGAGCAACTTGTAGAGAAAATGGGCTCGGCGATCGACCCAACAAGTCCAGCAGGGCAGCAGACAGTTGCTGTTTCCCGTTTCCTTCGACCCTTTTTAGTCTGTGTTGCACCCTTTTGGAAAATAGCGCGAACAGGCGACTGGGGTCACTGGGGCGATGGCGGCTACAAGGACGACGGATACGGGACCAAATTGGTTAGCTGGGAAGACCTCAACAATTTGCTGCCGTTTGCTTACCAGCTCCCCCAGCAGCTGCAACTCCTTTTCAAACCGGCCATCCATCTTTCCACAGCCATGCTTGCTCTTTACGACAATTTCGGCCGACGGTTGGGGCGTCTGCCGCAGAACGTCGCTAGAGTCAGCAAATGGGTTGCAGCGGCCTCGGCACTAGCCCAATACTTACTTTGTGTTTCCACGACATACCATGCTACGCCCGGAGAAGCACGGAAGGTTATTACCCAATTAGAAAACTGGAAACGAGCAAACGTTAGTGTAGCCGCTGTGACGGCGAAGCAATATGAGCAACTCCACTGTATTCTTTGGGACCTGCTCAGCTGTTTGCGCAACATGCCCATGTTTTTGCCTTCCGGGCAAGCTGTGCTTCGCGCAACACCGGAAACAAGAGCCGCGGCGGGAGCGTGTGTCGCGCAAGAAGAAAATGCACGCGCACGTGACGGGGGCTACTCGTATTTCGCAGCAAGCGCTGCCAGGCGAGCTTCTCGCCGCCAAGCAGAGGGCCACTCTATACAACGTTCGAGCCTTCTACAGGTTGCTGACGAACAAGCAAGGCGGCTCGCCCGCCTACAGGCGTACTTAAAACAAAGCATAACGGACAGCGACGCGAAAGCGATAGAGGCGGACAGGAAACAAGCACTCGAGGAACGTGAGTGGCATCTTCTCGTAGCGCGGTCTTTGGGTTGGGCAGTGCAATAGCACAACCGCTACACAGAGCGGCACAGCGGCAAAAAAGAATTTAGAAGAAACGAGAAAAAGTTAAAAGCAAGTGAAACAACAGTAACGCAGCAATGCAACTAGAAGCCGCACGTCAAACGAGCCAACGCTGGGAAAAAAGCAGGCAAGGCGTTTGTGACTTGCCTGTTTTTTGGTCGGCGAGAACGGGTACTCCGGCCGATTGCTCGGTCGTCGAAGTCTTTAGGGCGTTGGTATCCACAGGCTGTCCTGCGACTGGTTTCCTTGGGGAAAGCGGCAGAAGATGGTGGTCCCAATCCTCGGAAGGCGAATGTCTGCCGTTTTGCTGTTAGGAGAAAAGAGTTTTTTGTGGCTGATTGTATGTCAGGCGAAGCGTTAGTGCGTTGCTCTTTCCGCAAACAAAAGAACTTGCGCAGGGTTTTGCCACATTCTTGGTGTGGCTCGGCAGGCGTTCGTCAATGCCGCTGCGCCCCATCACAACGGCAGCTAGTCGGGAAGCGTCTATCTCAGTAAAAGCTTTCTTTGCAGTGGAAGGCCTGGAAGGAGCAATCGGGCTGCAAAAGGAGCTCATCGGAAAGCAGGTGGAATGAGATTTCGCTTGCAGTCGTAGAAAGGGACAAAACAGACAACCATGCTAGCCAAAGGCGATGTCATGCGGAGGCAATAGTTGTTGGTGGCAGGGACCGTGTTGGCAGCGTGCTGCTAAAGATCTGAAAGATGTTTTGCAGCCTGATTCCGGGCCTTGCCGTTATGAGAATGGGGAATATTTGGAATATGGGGAAGTTTTTTTGGCGTACTTGTCGGTTAAATGCATTTGTCTTTTTTGCGTTTGTGGTATGGATAAATTTTGCGTTTTTGAGTTCGGTAACAAAAGCAACACTTGACGTGCGAGCGGTGTGGTTCTTTTATGGCGAGGTTGCGAAGTATATGAGACCAGCGGATAGGACGCGGGCCTCATTTGAGGGGAACGTGGCAATTGTGTTTGATAACCTGCGGCGATGGGGAGTCCATGCAGTTGCGCTACAAGTCATGTCGCACTGTGATGCGGGGTTTCGGTCTGCCGTTTTCCCATCGTCGGCGTCTTTTGCCGGCAAGCAAGGCGAAGTATTGCCGTATGATCCGCTGGAGATTTTCCTCGAAATGGCGCACGCCGCGGGCATACAGGTCTTTGCTTGGTTCACCCCCTTACGGATCGTTCATGCTGGTACTGATGCTGGCACTGACACTACAGGATTGGCGCCAAATAATCCCGGTTTGCTGATGTTGCATGACGGACATCCTGGCGTTGCGGATCTTAGGAAAGACGGGATCTGGCTGGATGCCGGCAATCCTTTTGTTCAAGAGCTGTGTTTACGAGCTGCGGACGAAATTCTCGATTACCAGGTGGATGGGCTAATAGTAGACGACAGGATGCAGCCCCGGGTGTCCATCCCTTATAATGATGCAGAGGCCGAGGCCTATAACGCGGCGCGGTGGCCGTTCGAGCAACGCATTAGGAGCAAGGTGCCGTTCGAAACTTGGCAAGGTGGGCAACCAGCAGACGCTGAAAGGACGCCGGAAGCGTACGAGGAATTTGTTTTTGCAGAAAGTGCCAAATTGTTCTCTTTGGGACGGTTTCGGTGTACACACCTCGAAGCGTTGTACCGGCGAATTCACGAGAGGATGCGCGCGAAAAGGCCGAATGCCGTGTTTATTTTGGGGCCAAGCGGCAATCCAGCGAGCTGCGAAGGACACGCCATTAATCCATCAGAGTGGTGCAAAGAAGGCATCGTGGATGTCCTGTCTCCACAGCTCTACTGGGGCATGACGCACCCAACGTGCCCGTTTAAAAACACCTTAGAGAAATGGTTGCAGATGTCAGCCGGGGCTAACACCAAGGTGATGCCATCGTTCAGTGTCGGTTACATGCTCCAGAACAAAGTACCGCCCAGCGATCATGATAAAATGACGCAAATATGCAAGGAAAACACCAATGTCTCAGGGCTCTTTTTGTTCTCTTATGGCAAAGTCCTGGAATGGGAGGAACGAACAAAGGCAGCCGGAGGGCTGTTCAGGCCTTGGGGCTAAGCCCTCGAGCCTGTTGTTTAAAGTCCGAGTGCGATCGAAGCCGGCTGCCGCCCTCAGCGAACCAGGGGGGCAAAACAGCAGCTTTTGTGTAGCTCTTTCTGTCTCTGCCCCTAGAAGCAGCGGCTGACCGTTCTCTGCGGGCTGGCCGTTCACCGGGCAGAGAACAGGAACGCGGCGCCTGTTCTTCCGGGAGAGGATTCCATTTGTCGTGCGAAGAGTATTCTTAGTTGCATGATTTTGAAGAGTGCAACTTTTGGTAAAGTTTAGTGGAAGAAACAGAATAGATATATTAGTGGTTGCACATTTACGTGCAACCACTTTTGTTTTGTTTGTAATGTGTTGAAGAAACTCCCCACAATTTGCGCGAATGGAGGACTTGTATGTTTAACATAGAAAAGTTATGCGACAGTTTTTATGCGCTGGTAAAGATACCAGAAAAGGACAAGGCCATGGTTAAGGATCTAGGAGCTGCAGCAACTGAGCAGGTGAAAAACAATCTTAAGCCTGGTGCGAATTTGGAATCTGGTGAGCAGAACCTACTAATGCTTTGTGTGGCGTTAACCTTTTACCAATATGTTTTAATTGGCATGAATGAGCAACCAGAATCAATTCGTGTTGGAGATGTTAGCATCTGCGGCGGTAAGCAAGCATTCGTTTCGGCCGCACAACAACTCATAAATCATTATTCACAAGCCACAAAGGGGTATATGAAAGCAAAATTTGTGGATTTTAGAAGTGTGTAAGCAGGAGGACTCAACAATTGGAAAGTACAAAGGCATTAATGAACTTCATCCACCAGGCAGGCACCCGTTGTTATGTTTACAGTGGCACCGATGCAGGTTTGTTAGTGAACGCAATTGTTACCCAGAGCAAGATCTCCTCGGAGGCGCTGAGCACTGGCAGGCATAGCTCAACCGAGCATACTTTCTTTCTGCAACCAGAAGATAGATTGCTCCAGATTTTGAGCAAAGACGCGCACATCCTAATGATGGGAGTGCAGTACTGCGTAACGGCATCGGAGGTCCGGAATTTCAACGATTGCCCTTTTTACCTTAAGGTTGTCTGCAGAAAAGAAGGGGTCTTGCAAGATGTTTGAAGAAATCGAAGCCAAATTCATAAAACACCTGAAGCAGGTTGAAAAATTACAGGATGTGTTGATTATTACAGACACAGAAAAGCACCCTAAAGCCTTTGCTAAGCCAACTATTCTGAGCTCTATTGCCAGCCTTAGCACCCAAGGCAACAACATGTGTTGCAACATGGAGTTAACCTTTTCGGTGTTTATCCCGCAAGATTACAAAAGCATAGATCGTGATGAGATGGCTTTTGTTGTTATTCATGGCTTGTTGGGTTTTGGGGCACAGGATATTGCTCTTGCGCGGCGACGATATGACGACAACACCAACTGCTCTGTGCGGGTGGTTTCTTGCCGGTTTCGTGTTGACCTTGACCACAACCGCTGCAGAATCCTGCTTCTGCTGAACGGGCAAGAGATTGGGGAGGCAAAAAGCTGCCAGATTAAAGCACAACAAGAGCTTTTGGAAGTTGAACCAAAGGACCAACCTGTTCATAATGGCATCAAGTTTGTATTAGAGCTACATCGAATATTGATCACCAAGGCAGAAGTGAGGGTTTGTAGGCTTGTCGGATTCGATGTGGCAATCAGTGAGAATGGATGCAAAGAAACATTTTATGGGTGCAATTGGGCTGCATTTGAAAAGGACAACGCTGGTGATGGTTTCTCGAAAATGACGGTGATTTCAAGAATGAAGGGGAGGGTTCGCCTTGGAAATGATGGACAGCCTTCTGGTTGACGGTGATTTTGCCAGAGATGTAGACGGACTTAAAACAATTACCGGCGCCGATGCAGTTAAGCAGAGTCTATATTTTGCGCTGGTGACTCCAAAAGGTAGCTTCGTTTTAAATCGCGAACTGGGGAGCGAGCTACCAAAAAACTTAACACTGTTTAAATTTGAATTCGCAAGAACCATCAAGCGAATACTGTTGAATTACAACGATGTTTTTTTAAGCGGTGTGGAATACGGAACACAGGATGGCAGAATAAAGGTTAGGCTGGTTGTTTTGGTTGGAGAGGAGACAAGAGATTTGGATTTGGATTTTGCGGAGGGTGAATAAAATGGTTATCTTCTTTGATACAACAGACATGGAAAGCGAACAAGCATTGAAAATTTCTGAGGCGTTGCGAACACAGGCTAGCCGGTTCGACACATTTCTTGAGCTGGAGGCCCAATTATGTTAATGCAGTTTGGAGAATTCATCTTTAAAGAGAACCCGGCAAAGCTTCATCTTAAGCGCAACAGAAAACTAACCCTGATAAACATTTCAGAAACAGTCGAACTGGTTCAAAACAGAGGGAGAATGGCACGTGTTGCCGAGGGTGAGGGCGTTTTTCTTGGGCAGAATGCACTGGAAGAGTTCAAGAAGCTAACCACAATGTTCGATTCAAACGAGGAAGCAAAGATGCTGGTTTTGCCACACAAAGAAATGTTTTGGGCATATTTTTCAAAGCTGCTTCTGGTTGGCTCTGGGATGGATTGGGCGAAATATACCTTTGAGTTCGTTGAGGATTGTCTTAAGGGTGGTGACTTACAGTGACAAGATTTACCGTGGTAACGGTTAGCGGGAGAGTTCGTAGCCTTGGCCATATTAAAAGCTTCCGTTGCTGTTCCTCCAACACGGCACCTGCAGACCTTTTGACAGTTGAGGCTGTTGTGGAGAATGTTGCGCCCGAATTTGCTTTTATTCAAATGCATATTAACGATCGGTTGTTTTTTGATGGCATTGTGGATGAGCAGGTGGTTAAATGCCGCAACAGAAATTTCAATCTAAAGATCACC
>JAIRZL010000007.1 GCA_031267245.1 Oscillospiraceae bacterium | reverse complement strand
TAAAACAAGTCCATTGGCGGGTTAAGTATGTATAAACTCAAAAAAGCATTTATCAAACTTAATAAAAGGAAATCGCCCAAAAGATTCCTCGCCGTTTCTAGCAAAGCAACATGCAGCGGGCCAGCAAAAACAAAAGCGGGACCACGGAAGGTCGTCCAGTGCGCAGACGGCTGAGCGAGTCTGGCGTGTGGCACTGTGTGGTTAGTGCAGGAAGAAGATGGGCCAGTGGATCGGGCAGCAACCGCAGCGGAATGGCGGCGAGGATCAAGCCCGACCACAGCAGCAGGTGCCTTTTACAGCGCTGCTACGGTGCTTTTGCTGCATCAGCGCGGTTTTTGTGATCTCCTTTTTTGGAGCTTCTCCCGTGGCTGTAAACGATTGTCTATTGCTTTGGTTTTGTGAGTGGTCTTATGTGATTGCTGATTCATTCGCTGTGGTTTTGTGTTGCTCCCCAGACGCCGGCAATATTCGCCGATACGGGAAGTCCCTCTGGAAATTGCAACTGTGACCGGCGACATGGTAGCCGTCACGGTGAATGGAAATCGCGGAGCGGTGAAATTGAGACGTTTTATGTGAGTTGCAGAACAAGGAATTCGCGGTAGCTGCTACATAAGCTGTGCTGGAGTTTCAGACCCTTGCTACCGGTGAACGCCCGCAGAAGAATACGCGCGGTTGTCGAAAATTGTCGAAAAAATGCCGCCCCCAACTTTACAAAGTTTTGGGCCAATGCTAGAATAAATTTACTATTTCCTTTATTAATTCATTTACTTCCCCAATGATGAGCAGGTTATGCCAAGTAATTTGGCGTAATCTGTTTATTATTTATTGCAGGCCTTCTTCTCGCGCCAGGGTCACTATCGGTAGCGGCGCAAAGAGTCTGGTCATTCACCAGCCGTGCCACCGCAAACGCCGAAGAGCCGGTTCCGTTACAGCTGACAAAAGTTGGGACTATCAGCTCCCTTTCCACAGTAAACACGTTAGGGAACAATTGCTGCCGGGGCTCTAAAGATATCCAGTTGCGGTTGAGTCACTATACACGGCAGCGAGCGGCAAAAGAACAACTCTACACGGCAGACTTTGTAATCAAGAGGCTTTCCCGTCGCTGGCAAGGAGCGCAGAACAAGTTATTTTTTCACAAAACAGCAGACACAGGCCAATCTTTTTTTCTTCGCTACAAGCCACCCCTAAAATCGAACTCCTAGGCAAAAAAGGCACTAACGCCAGGGCACATGCCTGACAAATTAGTGTCTTTTCTTGATTTTAGATATGAATTACACAAAACACACTTACGCGAGCAAACTCCACGAAGGGCAACAAGAAACTGGGAGCCTGCCAACAACAACATTTAAAGATTCAAAATGCAAAATTCATCTGCACCTGATTAAGGTTGGTCGCCGCCATATTAATGACAATCCGATAACTGTATTCCAGAGTTCCGCCGCTATCATTCTGCTCCGTGTGAATAGATTCGCCCAGTATGCCAACCGGCAAGCTCCCATGCTTCGTTTGATACAAACAATTCGTTTGCCTCCCTGGCTTAACCACCAGCAAGGCACTCGGGTTCCCTCTTTTTGCAATTATGCTTCCCTTTTTGATCAGCGTTATTACCTCTTGCTCGCCACCACAGCGCCCAAATTTTAATGTTGTCAAACATTTCGAACCTTCGCAGCCAGCATAAACAATAGTATAGCCATCTTCCTCTTGCAGAAATTTGCCTCTGGAGGTTATTTCTACGGTTTCTGGCTCTAACCAGGATAAAATATCCGGTTGCTGCCTGCTTTTTATGGTTAGCAATATCTCCCTCATCTATCATCCGCCTCCATCAAATCTCCCCAAAGCTGCAGCAACCGGCGCGAGGCGTTCATAGCTACAGCTATAACATGAATCCCCCATCAACGCAGATAACCTGCCCGGTAATAAACCCCGCTTCTGCAGATGCCAAGAAACACACAAGCCCCACAACATCAGCCGGCGATCCAAGCCTACCAAGTGGGGTATTCTGCGCAAGCGCTTGCTTCAGGTCACCACCTAGCCACACATTCATATCCGTGTTAATCACTCCCGGCGCAACGCAGTTAACAGTTATGTTTGAAGGGCCCAATTCTTTTGCCAACGCCTTGGAAAAACCGATAACCGCCGCTTTCGATGCCGAATAAACAACTTCACAAGAAGCTCCAACAACTCCCCAAACTGAAGAAATATTAATAATTCGCCCTGATTTTTGCGCAATCATCTGCGGGACCGCTGCTTTACACACATTAAACACGCCTTTTACGTTAACCCCAAACAACCGATCAAAGGTGGATTCATCTGTTTTGTCAAACAGCTCCCACGCCGCCACAGCAGCGTTATTCACAACAACATCCACCCCGCCAAATCGCTCTGCGGCCGCGGCAAACATCAACAAGACCTGGTCGCCATTCGAAACATCTGCCTGTACCGCCATGGCATGTGCAGAGAATTCCGCCGCCAATGCCTCTGCAGGTTCCCGGCTTTTATTGAAATTTATTATTACATTACATCCCGTGGCACAAAAGCCCCTTGCAATTGCATAGCCAATGCCCCGTGATGCTCCCGTAACCAAAACAGTTTTTTCCAAAATCTGCGCACCTACCCTTCGTTTCAGCGCCAGCGCCAACCGCTGCCTTTGCCGCGCCAAGACCAAGCTGACATTCAACCAAAATTGCCACCACACACAGCAACCTTCCAACAAACGCTACCATTTCGATTCCACAAGCTAACAAAAAAACTATCACCAGCGATCAACGGCAGCAAAGGTCTGCAATTCCAGCTATCGCTTAGCTACCGCGAATTCTTTGTTCTGCAACTCGCATAAAATGTCTCGATTTCACCGCTCAGCAATTTGTATTCCCGTTGACGGCTTGTTATGGCGACAGCAGCCAGTTGCAATTTTCGTAAAGATCCGCTGCAACGGGCAAGTGTATTCGCCCGCTCCGACCCTCGATCCAGCACAAACGGCCTTCAGGGGGAATTTTTCTGGCGCCCAAGCGGCTGCATGCCATCTTCTCCTGCATAGGCAATTTGCGAAAATCATTACAAAGAATCCTCAGCCCTTCGAGGAAGGATCCCTTTGCCCGTTGGTTTCTCGGCCAGCAAATCAACCTCTAAGCTGGGAATGGGACAAGGGCGGAAATGAATACGGCAAAATGGTCCTCACTGCGCTGGAGAAAGATAGCGAAAACTGGTGTCCCGAATGTCTCAGGCCGGGCGCGAGCGCTGCCCAATGTACCCGGGAGCTGCCAAAAGCCACCCAAATGTCGTGCGATGCAAAGTTTTTTCGGCGGACGGCGGCGCGAGCAAAGGCCTTGGTGTCGTCACAAAGATACCGCTTTGCGCGGCGATATTTTTGCTCAGCTTTTCCGCTGTTGGCTCTGCCTAGGGCCCGACGCAAAAAAACAGAAACGATTTGGTTGTGGCGCCCGTCCGAAGAGCCACGTCGCCTATCAACACGGCCGTGTCACGGTAGACAGCCATTTTGCAGGGCCAGCTTTTTGAGAGTCGAACAAAAACGAAACAGAAATACAAGCCAAGAATCACCTAGTCGGCTGGTAACAAAAAAACAGCGGGCGCTGGACAGCGTGGTCAATTCTATGTGCTGCCATAAAAACACGCCCTCTTCGCTTTTTTATAAAAATAAAATCCAGTTTCCCGGATAAAGATTTTACGTTCGCCCTTTGCCTCCCAGCGCCAAACGTAAAGCCATCGCCGGCCCTAGTTCTCGCCTGTGACTGACCACGAGATTACTGCCCTTCGCTGGCAACCAGCCTTAGGACTGCGAGCGGAGAAACAAAAAGCGCTGGGAAGCAACAAACGGGCGGCGCTACAAAACAGGTTCTGGGCGCACTCTGGTGTTTAGCGCTAAAACTTGAGGTCGTTGGCACCGGCATCTATGGCAGCCAACCAGGGGGACGGCAAGCGTTGGAAGCGGCACGTCGCCGTCCCAAAAGGCCGTGCCACGGCGGACGGCCATTTCGCAGTGGTAGCTTTTTGCGAGTCGAACAAAAACGAAACAAAAAAAAAGCCAGAATCACCTAGTCGGATGGTAACAAAAAAACAGCTGTTGCTGGGCAAAGCGGTCAATTCTGTGCGCGGTCAGCAACGACGGCAAAAGCAAGTAGAATGCTGGCCCTAACTTCGCCTCGCAATCGTACGCAAATAGAAACTAAGAGCAACCAGCGAGCACGCTACGGGCCGTTGCGGGCCGCAACAGAAAGCGCGGCACAAGAAACTACAAAAACGCTGGTGGCGTCCCGAGCACCGGCTGTGGCCAGCCAAAAGGGGTTCTATGTCGGCCCTGCAACAACACGCTAAAAACTTTAAGTCGTTTTTGCCGCCGCTGACTTTGTGTACGGGCTCAACGAAAAGAGAGCCAGGAACACACCTCGCCGACATCGTCTCAAAAAAATGCTCTGAACGGCAACCGCACACCTATGTTAGATCCTAATACGAAACGCTAGCAAGGCGTATGCAATTCTTGTAGCAGCAAGCTGCCATCGGTGTTCTGCGGAAACAAAAAGCCTTTCTATTGATAGCTCAAGCTTTCAGTATCGCAGTGTCGCCAAAAAACCAGTAAAATAATTAGGAAGTGGAGCAGTAAACTCCATATATTCGTTTGTAGATGGGTGAACAAAACCCAAACACATTGCATGCAAGCATTGACCTTGCAATCTGGCAACAACATCCTTCGACGAACCATAAACAGGGTCACCAGCCAGGGGGCAACCTAGGTGTGACATATGCACCCTAATCTGATGAGTCCGGCCAGTCCGCAAGGTTAACTGAACATAAGAGAATCTTTCATATTCCGCAAGCACCAAGAATTCAGTTATTGCCATTTTTGAATTTTTGAATGTTACACACATCCTTTTACGATCTCGCACGCTTCGCCCGATTGGCAAAGAAACAACCCCACGGTCTGCCTTCAAGCGACCATGGATAACCGCATGATACCGCCGTAAAAAACCGTGCTCTTTAATCTGCGCGGCAAGCCGACTATGAGCGTTGTCATTCTTAGCCACCACAAGAAGCCCACTTGTATCTTTGTCGAGCCTATGCACAATCCCTGGTCTCGCAACCCCATTTATCCCAGATAGGTTACCATCGCAATGATAAAGCAAGGCATTAACAAGCGTCCTTTCTTCATTGCCCGCTGCCGGATGCACAACCATTCCTCGTGCCTTGTTTACAACAATAACATCACTATCTTCAAAAACAACATCAAGCGGCAGATTTTGAGCTTCCAAGGGTAGGCATTTGGGCAATGGGATGTTTACCTCAATTTCATCACCCACCTTTAAAATTGCGCTTTTGGAAGCGGCAACACAGCCATTAATAACAATATTATTACCGGCAATCAAAGAAACCACCGCTGATCTCGTAAACCCTAGTTGCGCGGCCAGCCACTTGTCTAACCGAACTCGGTCTCCAACAGATGTGACCTGCAACATTAATCTTTTACTCAAAACACACCACCCGGATGTTCAAGAAGGTTTTTTAAAAAAATCCGCAAGCCAACCGCTAGGGCACCGCCCCCAGAGCTTGCTGCTGCTCTGCCGTGCCTGCTGCCGAATGGCTCGCGCCAATAAATCTCAT
>JAIRZL010000037.1 GCA_031267245.1 Oscillospiraceae bacterium | reverse complement strand
GGATGCTTTTTTTCCCCCACATAAATGATAAATTTCCCATAGTTGGCGTACCACCCACCAGGGACGCGGTCGCGCACATTTTCCAGAGAGCCCAGGTCAGTACCCGTGATCTCTTTGTGTTGTGATGCCGGCAGAGCTGGGTCGTGCCGACAAGCGGCGACGACATGGATTGCCCCATCGGGCAAAACCGGCGTGAAACGTACCCATGTTTGGGCCTCGTTTCCTTCTCCTTCTTCGCCAATAATCGTTATTTTTATCTCTTCTGGTACTGCACTGTTCAGCGTTAGCGGCGCTTCCTCGCCAGTTTCACTTGTTTGCGCGTCCCGCGGCTTGCCCAAATCAAAAGGTACCATCCGTGGGCTATTTCCTGGTGTTTGGCAGAAAATTTGATCCTTGTCCACCAAATCGACGTCCAAGAGCCGCAAAATGTCATATATTTTGTCAAAATGAGCCATTCTTTCGAGATGAGCTATTGTTTTGGGTGCCTGAGGATCTCTTGTTTCTGGTCCCTGGACGACCAATTCAACTGTTACTTTTTGTCGCTGCCCTTCTCTGTAAGTGGGGTCTTGTTCTTCTCGCTCATCAAGGTAAGGTTCCCAACCCATGAGCCATGCTTTTGCATTTGTATAAAATGCTTGTACATTGCATGTGCAACAAAACCCAACAAGCATCAGAATCACAATTACTCGCTTGAATATGTAAACTCCTCCTAACTTTAACTTCATTGGGGCGATTTTTGTGTGGTGTGCCCTCGAAGTTTAGATAATTAAGGAATTAAGCTTTTGCACCAGCTCAGATTCTACAATGGTTTTGTGCTATCTGTCAAATTGCACCTCACCACTGGTTATGGCGATTCAGGCGATATTGTATGTTGCATATTGTCAAGTTCTTCTGTGCTGTCTTGTTGCAATTGCCAGCACAACGGTGATTTTTACCCATTGCGGCTGCTTTTTGTTGCCCGTATTCACGAAAATTCCCCGCCACCTGGGCCGTGGCAAAGCTTATAATAATTTAGCTGTAATTTATGAACATTCATTGAAAGTTCTGTTAAGTGTGCTTATATGGTATATTGGGCGAAATTTTATGGTTTTTAGTCTTCGTTGCCAGGCTCCTTCTTTTGGATGTGTGTTTTTTGTTCTTTTCATGTTTGTGCTTTTTACAAAACCAGTCCAGAAACATTTCATTTCTGGACTGGTTTTGTTGCCTAGATTGCTTTTTGTTGCTCTGTTCTTGCTGTGCTTCTTTGTTCGCTGCGGGGCTCCTCACCCGCTTCTTCTCGCGCTGTTTCCCTCCCACTGTTTCTTTTTTTACAGTTGGAGCCACGACCATGGTTCTGGTGGATTGGCTGCGGAATTTTACGCCATTTTGCTGATTCTTGCGCCCCCAAGCAGCATTTTTGCAAAGGCAATGCCCGGCGTCTTTTTCTTGTGCCTCGAAGGGCCATAGAGCTCCATACGCTGGTTAGAGCTTCCCCACCGATCCTGGCAAGCTGCAGCCGGTTTTGTGGCGGCGCTGCTAAACCATGGGTTTGTTATCGCCAGCGCAGGAAAAATAAAACGTACCGCCAAAAAAAGTCAGCTAACAACGAAGGCTCGCCCTAGGCGGCAGGCACCAAAAGGCTTCACCAAGCGGAAAACCAAGCGCTTCCGCACCATATTTTCCGTTACTGCATAGCTACATCTTTTCTCGCCGGTGTAGGCAGCGAAGGTCCAACAACGTTCGAGCAAGAGAAAACAGGCAAGTGCCTATTCGGGTATGGTCACATTGTCTTCTATGCGCCCCATAGGACTTTTTGTGGCACCAACCTGGCGGAAAACTCTCCGCTTCTTAGCTCGCTTCTGGGTGCTGCTTGCCTCAGAGAAATATAGAAACCTCTTCCGGGCGACAACAAAAAACGGTAGCACAAAAGCGCCGCTTGCGACAATTCGCCAAAACAAACGGCGCTTTCATCTTCATTATGAACTCACGCAAAACCAATCGCGCACTGGTTCCCCGGCTACGTGTTTCGTCGTACCAGCCCTCTTGCGCTATGTTCCTTTTCCTCTTTTAGTCTCGCAGCGCGTTCATCAACGGCGTTAGCGCTTCTGTTCCGCCTTCGCCTGCCAACAGGGAGCCCGGAACTCCCAGCTGCCGGAACCAAGCGGCCAACAACGCCACAAGGTCTTCGCTGCCCGCTCTTTCCAACAGCCGCCCGATTAAAGTCCGTACCTTTTCCATTCCTTCGGGGTCGTACCGCCCTTCGCGGCCATACACGTAAGCTCCCAAGGCGCCATAAACAGCGTTAAGCTGCAGCATGATCAGGTTTTCGGGAACCCGCTTCATGATAGGGTTTGCGCCTATCACGGCAAAAGCCGCTAGTAGCGCTGCATCGTCACAGGGATTTTCCAAAACAAAAGCCGTAACGGCCTGAACCGTTTGCCGGCCTGCCGCCTCTTGCTCTTTCACAAAAAGCCTCATGCGTTTCATTGCTGCCTCGACAGCTGCGTATTCTGCCAGCTCTGGAGCCTCGTGCTTAGCCAGCTGTCCCATAGCGGCTTTTCGCCAGTTCTCCAACGCTGCATTCGCTGCTTCTTTTGCCAGGTCAGGAGCCGGGAAAGGCAAAGCCTTTGCAGCAATCGCCAACGTTTGCGTTGTTAACTTATCGTCTGTGGGCGGCACAAAAGCAACCCCTTTTGCCTCGGCGTATTCCTTAAACGCCGAAGTGGCACGGTGTAGTTCGTTTTTTGCTTCTGCGAAGCCCGCGGCGTCGTCTGCACCAGCCCACAAAACAGCTCCGCGCAGAGCCTTCGCCGCCGCCAAAAATTGGTAAAAATCGGCAGTAAACTTGCCTGTTGCTGTTAGACACGGATAGTCCCGGCTGGCGTCTGCTACGCTAGCGGTTACTATGCATGTATCGCCGATGTCCTCAGGGTCCTTTTGTAAGCGTCCTACCACCTCTATTGCTGAGTTAAGCTCCTGCTTCAAGTTGGCTGCTTCCATTGCTATTGCCGGTGGCGTTGGTGCTTCAGCGTTTGCTATCGACATTTGGGTTGTTGTCGTTGTTATTGCTAACGCCAATGCCAAGATTCTTTTTTTGCTTATTTTCATTTTTTCTTTCCTCCTTTTTAGAATTC
>JAIRZL010000035.1 GCA_031267245.1 Oscillospiraceae bacterium | reverse complement strand
GAGGAAGCACTGGCAGACCTGCAAGCTGCGGATTTTGCGTTATGCATTTTGCAAAATGGTTTTCACGTAAATTTACCCCAAACCTTCCGCCATTTGGGCGCCACCGTCGTCCCGCCCGAATGGCCCATACTGAGCCCTACTGACCCCTTTGGAATGCGAACTTTCGGGCTACAGAGCCTCCGGGGTGATGCTTTCGCTTTTACAGATATTGACGGTTAGGACAGCTCTTTTTACCCACCATCGGCTTGGATACGGAACACGTCCCGCTGGGACACCGCCCCCTTTCTGCTATGCGAACTGGTGGACGTCCACAGCCACAAACTACCGCCAGAGGGAACAGCAATAAGGGAATATGAAGAAATGAGAGAAATAGAGGTCCCGCCGCTGCTATATGCTCGGGGGCTTCTAACCATTTTGCAGCAATCAGCAGGATGTTGGGCGCCAAAAAACCTGCAAGAAGCCGAAGTGGACTTTTTTGCGGCTGTTGCTTTTTTTCAGAACTGGCGGCTGCTATATAAAAAAAACATTGCACGAAACGTAGCATTGACTGGTGGCGAGCTCATAGGCGGCGGCGATATGGCCGACGGTAGCGTGTGCGTGCGTTTAGCCGACGGCACGGAGGGCGGGTTTGCGGTACCGGCCACAACGCCAGTACCTTGGCAGATGTACGTCAAACAGACTCCGGCGTCGTTCCTCGCTGCTATTCTCGGCAATATGTACCCCTTGATGCCATATCCGGCTTTTCTAGCAGAACAGCAAGCACCATCCCCGTGGGCTAATCCCACATAATCAGCGGCCTAACCACATCGCCAGACACGCCAACTTGCGGCCGTTGCACAGCGCTGACATAACGTAAAAGATTTCCGGAATCTGTTTCCTGGCTGGCGCAGATTCCCAAAAACCGAACACTCAGTAATCGGCAAAGAATGGGAGAATTTGTTCTAGCTGCATGAATCGGCTACCTTTAATCCAAACTATCGCATTGGGGGCAGCAAAAGCGGGTAAGCTTTCTGCCAATTTCTCTTTTGTTTCAAAATAAAAAGCGTCCTGCAAGCCGTGTTTCATTGCATTTTCATAGGCAAATCTCGCCGCGTTGCCAACACACAAAAGAGTAATCGCATTTTTGGCGGCAAGCTCCCCAACCTTTTTGTGAGCCGCTTCTGTTATTTCACCCAACTCCGCCATATCACCAAAAACAAATACCTTGCGCGCCGGGGGATTCGCACCATTCACACCGGCGAGCACATGAAGAGCAGCGGCAACAGAATCTGGATTTGCGTTGTAATAATCTAAAACATAAGCAACACCATCCTTTGTTACCACTTGTTGCCGCGCGCCAACGGGCTTGTAATTCACAAGCCCGTTTTTAATCTGCGTTGGTGTTAATTCCAGCTGCTTTGCAATGGCAATCGCCATAAGGGCATTCATAACATAATGATTGCCGGCAGCTGGTATATAAACTTCCAGCTCCTTACCAGCAACAGAGGCAGTGAAAGAACAACCATCCACGCCATTCTGCGATATTTTTTTTGCAAAAACCTCACAATCGCAACTTTCCAAACCACAAAAGGCCACCGTAAAACTATCAGTTGACTTAACCTCTTTCAAATAGTCGTCGTCACCATTCAAAACCAACAAACCGCCTTTGGCAAGGCCGCAGGTAATCTCCATCTTGGCTTTAAAGATGTTTCCACGTGTTTTTAAAGTGGGTAGGCAAGTTAATCCAATTCGCGTGATAACCGCAATATCAGGCTTAACGGCAAGCGCAAGAGTTGCAATTTCTCCAAGATCGTACATAGCAAGCTCAATCACAGCAACTTCATGCTCCCGTGTCAGGCTAAGAATACTTTTAAAAACACCGATCTCGTTGTTTTGATTTTTTTCCGTTCGGTATACTTTGAATTTCTGCTCCAAAACAGTTGCAATCATCTCTTTTGTGCTTGTTTTTCCGGCAGTGCCAGTGACCCCAATCACCAAGACATTCAATAATTTGCGGTAATATGATACAATCTGCATCAACGTTTTTATCATGTCCTCTGTGCGCAATACAATTACCCCAGCCGGCAGCTCAACAAACTTGCTCACAAGAACAACCCTTGCCCCTTTCCGAACCGCCTCTTCAACAAAATCATGCCCATCAAAGTTTTCTCCACAGAGCGCAACAAAAAGCCCGTCAAGCACTTCTGCCTCTCTTGTGTCTGTTATGATTTGCTCCAACAACATATCTTCCGGAATAATTCCATCAACGCTAACCTCCAGCGATGCAACCAATGCCTTAAGGTTTATCTTTTCCATTTAAATTTCGACCATCCTTCTCATTAATGTTTTGGACGGTGAGCCCCCCAACGTTGTGCGCTGATGCTATACTCATACAGATAAGCACCCTACCGAGATATTTGGCTTACTAACAAGGGCACAGAAACCCACGCCGGATCGACGCGGGCAGCAGTTACATTAAGTGTCTCTGTTGGTGTTTTACACGACCAAAGCGCTATTCAACCCCCCCATTGGAAGAACAACTTTGCAGAAGCATCAAAAAAACGCCCAGGTGCCCCAGCGGCGTGTGTTTGAATGGGTTATTCCAACAATGAGTTTAATTTTTTTTGGTTTTCTTTTCGTCTGGCGGCGGTCATGGCAAAGTCCACCGACCATTTCTTTTTATCAGCTGCCCAACGCAACACATCGCCTTCGGAGACATTTTTTGGCAGGCCATCTTTCAAGATTTCAAGTATCTTCTCGGTTTTAAGCGCCACACAAACAGCGTAAACGCCTTCAACCCTGTCAACACAAACAACCATTTCTGCGTCATCAAATCCAAACTGACTATCTTGTTCCTGTTGAGCCAAAGCCGCCATCACTCCTTTGTGTTGCCCCCAGCCCCCCAGCCTCTTCAAACGCGAAACATACGATCGGGACAATCACCAGTTGCGCAATGCGATCGCCAGGTTCAACAAAATAATCTTTTTGCGAACGATTATTCAATGCCACTAGCAACTCTCCGCGGTAGTCGCTGTCTATCACGCCAACGGCATTGGCCAAAACAATCCCGCTTTTAACACTTAATCCACTTCTGGCAAAAACCAGTCCCACCAGCTCAACACTTGGGATTTCTATGCTCCATCCTGTGGGAACCTTCACAATTTCGCCAGGACCAATTAATAGCGTTTCTTCAACAGCAGCATAAAGATCGTGGCCAGCGCTGCCTTCTGTTGCCCTGGCAGGAAGAGTTGCATTGTCTCGCAGTCTTTTCACTTTAACTTTAATCAAAATTCATTCCTCCCAGTTATTGGTGCAATTGGTGAATCACCACTGCCATTCGCTTACCAACAAACAAGTTAATCACCACAAACCATAGCAGAAGAATCTGCCTTGACCGATCACTAACTGTTTGTAGCGTCCCGCGCCCATTGAACGGAGCATCCGTTTGAGACCAGGCAAGAACTTAAGCGGCCCTCTGCTTGCATCAAAGTTCATTCTTCCAAGTTATGCCAGATATCCTGAACATCATCATTATCTTCCAAAGCATTTAACAGAAGTCTAAACTTCTCCAACGCCGCCTCATCACCCACCCGAACAAAACTAAACGGCTTCCGCTCAAATCCAGAATCCATCACTTTATATTTTCCGCTTAACATCCCCTTAACAACCATCAATTTTTCTGGCTCTGTGGTAACAAACGCCAATTCTTCATTAACTTCAAAATCCTTGATATCTAGCTCAACAACATCCGCCATGAATTCATCGGCATCTAAAGCACCTTCTATAACAATCATCCCAACTTCATAAAACAGGTAGCTTACACAACCGAATTGCCCCAACTTGCCACCGAATTTGCTAAAATAATGCCGTAAACCACCGGCTGTCCTATTTCTATTATCAGTGAGAGTACGAACTATCACGGCAATCCCAGATGGCCCACACCCTTCATAAACTATCTCCTCATAGTTTGCCTTATCTATGTTCCCAGCAACCCTGGCAATAAGCTTGTCGATGTTTTCCGCTGGAATATTGTTGGCGCGCGCTTTTGCAACAAGCTCTATCAGTTTTAGATTGGATTTTGGATCTGGGCCACGCTCTCTTATGCAAACCATAATCTCTCTGCTGATTTTTGCAAACACTTTGGACTTTTGCGCATCCGTCTTTTCCTTTTTTCGCTTTATGTTGTTCCACTTAGAATGCCCTGACATAGCTCTTCCAAACTCCATTTCTTCAAAGATTTTCCCCGCAAAGGGCTGGCGTAAAGCCAGTAAGCATCGACTGTACACAACCCCACAAGGAAAGGTTTTTACAAAAAGAAGAGCCGCTGCCAACAGATCAGAAATCGCTGCGGCAGCTTCTTCGTTAAGCGGCTACAGCCACGGAACTTACTTGCTAACAACAATGGCATTGGCGGTTCGCCAACTGACCCGTCCTGACCGGGGCCTCATCTCTTCTTGCAATTCTTGTAGCGCCTTTTTACACAATGCCGCAACTCCATCTGCATGATAGCTTGATTGTTGGTGATAAGGGTAGGAAGACTTTCCAGGAACACGAATCCGCCTTGCCGACCTCTTCTTCTTATAACACTTTTTACAACCACAAACGTTTCCGCCACACTGCAAGTTTGCGGCAAGAAAAGCTAACGGTGATGTGCGTAGCGCCCGCAGATTTGTAACCCAGCGGGCATTGTTTTTGCCCACAGATATTTCCTAAAGATCGGAAGCTTTTGCCAAAAGGAACATCCCCGGGAGAACAAAAATGGGATGCCGTACGTAACTCCCTACCAGTTACCGCTGCCACAATTAATTGTTTCAACAAAGCTCTCGTAAGTAACAACCACGTGCTTACTAACTGCGCAGTTTCAAGAAACACCAATTTAGATGTTGCTTAACGCCACGACCGCCACAGGTAACATTATAAGTTTTTAAAAGAATCGATAACCACTTTTGCAGCCACATCAGCCGCACCATCAACGAGCCCACGGTAGCAATGAACAGAATCGACATAAACAGAATCCGAAATTGCCCGCACAACGCCAAACTCAATGCCATTAATTGCGCAAACATGACCAATGCTTCCGCTTTCCATGTCCACGGCCAACGCTCCAAAATCCTCACAAATCCGGCTTCCACAAGCCCGGTCACTCAAAAAACGATCACCAGTGGCAACAACGCCAAGCCGTGCTTTATTTCTTGAACTAACAAGTTTCGCAGCAACACGTAAGAATTCACTGCTGATCTTTTTGTTGCACCCCAGCAGCACAGCATTTAACCCAGGCACCAGCCCAACCGGGTCCCCAAAGGCAGAAGTATCCAGATCATATTGCGCAACCTGCGATGCCACAACAATATCACCAACGGCAACTTCTGCAGCAACACCACCAGCAACACCACAATTTACAAGCACTCGTGGTTGAAATCTCATTAGCATCGCTTGTGCCGCAATAGCAGCATTTACCTTGCCAATACCAGAGCAACCAACCACAACATCAATTCCATAAAGCTTTCCGCAGTAGAATTCTATATGGCCAACCTGCTCCATCTGCCGCAAAGAAATCAATGCTATAATTCCACTAATCTCTTTTGGCATTGCACCAATTATTCCAATCAATTCAGCTCACCCAACAAGAAACAGCAGCCGCAAAGCCCCTGCGTTGTCTTCGAGTTCCCATGCCTCACAGGGCCACCATCACAAAAAACGTTAATGTAGATGTAGATAAAGAGCCCACCGCGCCAACAGGTATCTGCCAGGCAGCGTCGGCTAGCATGCAAACATACCGCCAAAACCATTCGGTTGCCGACAAATCGGTTGTAAAAAATAAATTCATTCCCACCAGCATTTAACGACGAACCAGCGTCGACTGCTCGACATTTCCGCCGCCTCATAGATGCGGCGCTAAACTTCTCACATAACAAACGTTCCAGTCTTTTGGAGCTTGCCACCGAATGCACGCAACCAACCATCGACGATGTTGAACTTTTGTTCGGCATACATAACGGCCACGGCAACTTGCCGCCAAACAAAAGAACGAAAAATCACCTGCTTGGGTAGCAGAACGGAAAAATTGACAAATGAGCTGCCAGCCGATTGCCAAAAGCGCAGAAGCCGTTCAATGATCAGCAACTCGCTTAACAACAAATGGTCACAGACTCCGCAGACTTCATGCGCCGGTCCCAAGCACCCCAATCTTTTCTTTAACAACCTCCGTCATGCGACTCCGCGCAGCACCAAACAATTTCCTTACATCCCAAATACCCTCCCCACCAGGACGCAACACCCCACGGCAGCCATCAAAGCAGGCCTGCTGCAGCTCAGTATCCATGTTAACTTTGTTTACACCATGCACAACGGCTGAACGCAGATCGGCATCTGATACACCTGATGCGCCATGCAAAACAAGTGGGATTTTAATCTTTTCTTTAATTTCCTTTAATTTTTGGAAAAACAAACTCGGCTCCTGTGCGTGTTCGTTGCCTTTATTGCCCATCGTAATAGCCAGCGCGTCAACGCCTGTTTCGCTTACAAACTGCGCGGCACCGGCTGGGTCGGCGTACTCGCCAACCGAAGAATCTGGTTCGCCGGAATTGCCGTTACTCTCCGCGGCCAATGGAACAGAAAACGCCCCAAGCATGGCCTCAACAGCAACCCCACAAGCATGCGCCACCTTAACAACGTCTTGCGTCATCTTTACATTTTCAGCAAACGGGAAAGCGGAAGCATCTATCATAACAGAAGTTAAGCCGCACCTAATACACTGAATAATTGCATCATAACTGGTTCCGTGATCCAGATGAAAAACTACAGGAACAAAGCTTCTTTCGGCCAAATTCAAAACAAGGCTGGTCAAACAATACAAACCCGCATAATTAATTGCCGCTTCGGAGATTTGAATAAACACAGAAGCCTTCTTCTGTTCTGCAGCCGCAATCACCGCTTGAACTTGCTCCATATTGCTCACGTTAAATGCCCCAACTGCATAATTCTGCCGATTAGCCCTACCCAAAACCTCTTTCCCAGAAACTATCATCTTTTGCTCACCCTTTCCTTGTAAAAAATAGCAAAACACATCCACGAAATCGCAAAAGCATCAATCGTCACAAAACCACTACTACTACTACCGCTCCCACCACAACATCGCAATTGGCTAGCAAGTCTTTACCACTTTATTACCACGGCGAAGCAACGCCAACCAACAAGCAGATAGGGCAAATACTCTTCCGCCTTTTCGCCTGCTGCCACCATCTTTCACCGGATGAAACCGCTCTTTCGCCCAGGGGGCCCGAACAATAAGCTTGCGGCTTCACGCCGTGCGCAAAAAAGCGGGAAGGACGGGTGGCTTACGGCGCCGGCGAGTAAAACAAATCAGCCACAGGCGGATTCTTCGTTAAGCGCTTTTGATGATTGAACTTGTTTTTTGGCAATGGCACTGACAAGGCAACATATGCGCAAAAAAAACCAAAAGACAGGAAGGCAAACCACCCCCCCGCCTCTTTACGTTTTCTGTTGCCCGCAACCCACTTTGCACCCAGATAAACACTATTTTTTTCAGCAAAGCACTAACATATTATCCAACTTAAGCAACGTTTTAACAGGAGACACACCACTTAAGCCTCTGCTGGAGCTTTTGATGCAGGCCGTGCTTTTGCGTCTTCCTCTTCTCTGGCACGCTCTTCCATTTTAGAGATAACTGCCGGGTTAATCTTAACAACCGAAAGAATCCAAAGCAAAACTCCGCCAATTGTTAAACACATTACGATTCCCATAACAGGCTGCATCGTGACCGTTTTTCCCGGCCAAATAAAGTTTGTTAACACCGAAACAATCATCGCTCCACTGCCCTTGCCTGCCCGGCTACCAATAACCTCAACGGCTGCCTGGCTTCTAAGTTTTTCTTCCCTGCTAAGCGGCAGATAAGCCATATTCTTTGTTGCATCAAACAAAGAATATTTCACACCCTTGGCACAAGCAACCTGATACATACCCAGCCAAACGGAAGCCGGCAACAAACTAGCACCCCACAAACCAGCCCCAAAACTTACCGGCGCATCCCCTACCTTATCCTTGTAAAGCAACACACCAAATAAAATCAACGCCGTAACACCGGTAAAAACAGGGGTAAACAAGGCCGCAAATCTCCATTTAAAGTTTTTTAAGGTATACGTCCCAATAAACATTATCACCATTGTTAACCAACCAGTTCGGAACGAAACCCCACCCATAAACTTAGAATAAGCATTGCTGTCTGTGTAAAATTGCTTCGCTTGGCTCTTCCACAAAACCTCAACAAGGTTAATCGACATGCCGTAAGCTAAAACCAGAAGCGCAATGAACAAAACATAAGGATTTGTGCAAACATACTTTACACTTTCACCAATACCCATTTTGTGTTTCTTCTTCTTGGTCCCAACGCCTGGGGTATATAAATTCGGGTCAGTTAAAACATTTTTTTGCATCCACCAGTAAATTACAATCGTTAAAATTCCACAAACAAGAACAAAGAACATCTGCCACTTGAGATTAAGACCAAAAGCCTCCATTTCAGGAATATCTGTCTTTTTTTCGGCACTGTCAGACAAAACCTGCACCAGCTTACCAGATGCCAGCAGCCCTATATTCCCAAGAAAACCAAAAAAACTATAAAACCTTGGAGCTTCATTTGTTCTTGTGATTTCGTTAGCGAAACCCCAAAAAAGAAGCGAAATCACAGCGCTGCCCCAAAGCTCTGCAAATATATATGCCAAGGAATAAGTCCAATTGGTAACGCAAGGAATAATCCAATGCAACCACGGCAACTTCGCCCTTGTCTTCTCAATAAACTCCAAGGACCCGTGCAAAGAATCTACTCTTGGGAACAAAACGAAACCAAACAACACAAAATACGCGACAAAAAAAGTAATAACACCGTAAAACAATTGCGCATTAGAAAACTTATCTGACAATTTCATAAACAAAACAACAAATACCACAGAAAGCGGCAAAACGAAACATAGCTTTAAAGCGGATAGCATTTCCGTTCCGCCACCAGTCGCAAGAGTCTGAATCAACGTATCTTTCAAATCTCTGCACAAGGTATAGATAAACAATATGCAAACCAACAACAACCCCATTGGCAAAAACTTTCTCAACTCGGTTTGATAAATCGGCCAAAATATCGATCTCAGCTTCCCCAATTCAGGCCGCTTTACATCATCACTCATGCTTCAAACCCCTTTTTTTCATTATTCCGTTTACTCAATACATCCAAAACATCCAAATTCCCAAGCCTTTATTCTCTTCGCATGGTCTTTATCTTATGCAAAACCGGCTCTTCTAGTAACCTTTTAAGCCACAAAAACAACCCACTTTCCGGCTTAATAGGCCGAACCAGAATTGTTTTTAGTTTCGACAAATTCCCTCCCAAAACATCGGTGTAAATCTGATCTCCCACAACAGCCACCTCTGCGCAAGAGTAACCAAAACGACGAATAACTGCTTTAAAACCACCCGGAAACGGTTTGTGGGCCTTGCAAACATACGACAAATTCAAAAGATCAGCAAACGCCTTCACTCTGCTGGCAGTGTTGTTAGAAACTATCACGGCATCTACGCCCAATCCGTTAAGTTTTTGCAACCATTCTACCGCTTCAACGCAGGGCACCTTGCCGTTATGTTCACTTAACGTGTTGTCTAAATCTAAAAGAAAAAGCTTAACACCTATTGCAGAAATATCCTCTTCCGTAATATCCCAAACTCTATCAAAGAAATAGTCAGGCAAAAAAGCTTTCCAAATCAAAACTTTCTCCAGCTCATTAATATTTCCGTTTTTTCGCTGCTTCCGATTTCTTTCTGCGCCGCACAGAAGGCTTCTCATAACGTTCCCTTCTACGCGCCTCAGACAACACACCCGACTTCGCGCACTGGCGTTTGAACCTTTTTATAACATTATCTATAGATTCATTATCCTTCACATGCACTTCCGCCACAGGCAATCCCCTCCTCTCACAAAGAACAGCTATCAACACCACGACAAACAAAAACTCATCTCTTTGAGAATTGTGGCGCTCTCCTAGCAGCCTTGAGGCCATATTTCTTGCGTTCTTTCATGCGAGAATCTCTGGTTAAATATCCTGATTTTTTTATCACTGGCTTAAGTTCTTCATTCAACTGCAGCAACGCACGCGCCACTCCATGCCGAATCGCTCCGGCCTGCCCAGCCAAACCACCTCCGTTAACTCTAGCAACAACATCAAATTTCCCCACCATCTTTAGAAGTTCCAGCGGTTGCCTAACGATTAGCTTAAGCACATCCATCTTAAAATAATCGTCCATGGTTCTGTTGTTGATCGTGACCTTGCCAGCACCTTCATAAAGCCGCACACGAGCAACCGAATGCTTCCTTCTTCCCGTACCATAAAAAAAAGGTTTGTCTGTGTACATTACATTTCTCACCACTTAATTTAATTGTTGTTTTTATCTTAACCGATCCCACGGAGTGGGATTCTGCGCCTGCTGGTCATGCTCTGCGCCTGCATAAACGCGCACACGGGTCAGCGATTTTCTCCCTATTGAATTTTTGGGCAACATGCCAGCGATCGCAAGCATAATCACCTTACCAGGGTTATCTACCAGGAGCCGCTTCCACGGCACTTCCTTCAACCCTCCAACCCAGCCAGAATGCCGGCGATAAACGTTCTGTTCTCGCTTTCTGCCTGTCACCGCTATTTTTGCAGCATTAACCACAACCACATGATCGCCACAATCAACATGCGGCGTGTAATCTGGCTTGTGTTTCCCAGAAAGCAAAAGAGCAACATCGCCTGCCAACCTGCCAAGAGGCCTACTTTGGGCGTCAACAATATACCAATTATGCTTAGCATTTTCCTTTTTTAACATGTATGTAGACATAAAACATTCATTGTAAGCCAACCGCTTCCGCTTGCCAGAATCAATGGCCCACAACAATTCAGCTCCTCCCCATAACCAAGAAGACAACTACCACCAATAAACAACCACACAAATAGCAAGCAACCTGATTATAGCCGCAAAAAAAAAAAATGTCAATCCCCAAGCGCCGTCTGCTAGCCAAATAGCAGCCCACGGCGCCTCGCATGACCTCTTCCATCGCTGCGCTCTCCATGTCACTATTCTTTTTCTTTTCACACTTGCCTCTGCTCCGCCTCTTCGTTTCCCCGATTGTCCAACCTCTGGCTTTCCTTGGTTGTTACTTTTGCTGGATATGCCCACGGCAAACCCTCCCCGTTCGCCGGTTTCCATCAACGCACGATCTTCCCATAGCTCAACCACCCACTCCTGTCGCTGAGTTCTGTGCTGTTTATTTTGCGCGTTGCGCGTTTAGAGTTCTTACGCCACTGCTGCTTTTTTCGCTTTCCTGTGTTCGCAAGCAATAGAAAATGTCACCGCGATCGCCTTACTAGTCATTAAAAAGACGCACTCGCGCTACCCCCTGGCGGCTCACGTGCTTGCCTCGTTATTCTTGAACCCGTTCTTTTGTCTTCTATCTTCTTTCTTTCGTGCTTTGCCTCTCTTCGGCGTCCTCCTCTTTTTTCGTTGATTGCTCAACATTGATCTTTTTTTCTCCACATGCCCTACCTGTAGTATCACCAAACAACTTCCCGGCCCTAAATCGCTGCTCTATCTTACCACGGATTTCTCTGTCGCTTTTTTTACGCCGCTTACATTTCTTCCAACTCTGCTGTGTTCGCCGTTTTCCACCGTTGCCCAAGATCTGCCGTTGCTTATCTTCCGTTTTTTATGAATTCTATCGAGCCTCACTCCGCGCCCCCCTTCCCAATCACAACTCTTCTGCTTTTTTTCTCCGCATGTCCTGCTGCTGGCTGTTACCGGCACCACCCGTCCTCTGCCTTCCCGCTCCCACGGATTTGCAGCTATTCTCGCTGGAGCGTTTTCCGCCTCGGGTCTCTCTTCCCGTTCTTAGCCTGCTACGGAATTTCCACAGAGAGCTTTTCTATCTTTTCTGCTTTTGCCGGCGCAAACGGCACCACCTTCCCTCGCTGCCAATTAGCCGTTTTGGTGGAACCATGGCGCGATTCGCAAGCATCTGCCCCTTCCAGCCATTGCCTAACTTTCTTCTTTTTGCTTGTTCTGCCCGACCAGCAAGCCTTAGGAATTTAGATCATACTACAATGTTGGGCGACATGCACAGCCTGCCATTTCCTCGCGCCCATGGTGAGAAGTTTTTCTTGCGGCAATCTTCCCGTGTGGAGTGATCAGGTCTCATAAGAAAAGGCAATGAGCAACCAGCTGAGCCCCGTCACTTTTTTGCGCCATGCTGACGGCCGTTCCAACAGCAAACCTTTCTGCGTGCTTGAAGCAGAGGCAATGGCAAAAAAAACACTGCAAGAAGGTGGGAGCCAGGGGAAGAAAAATTCACAAACTCAGCCACAAACTCCGTGTAGAAACACGTTACTCATCGAGCAAAACCAAGCGTAACGACTCATTGATTAGCCAACAAATGCCATTTAACGATTGCCAAATTATGGTCACACATTATTGCTGGTATTTTATGAGAGGATCCAACTTAAAAGCCTGCACAACACCTCGCTCAGGGGCTTGACAGATCCTAAAAAGTGTTGTAGAATACGATTGGCGATCGGCAGGTTTGATTGCTAATTTGCATTTGATTTACTTTTTTAAGGAGGAATACAGTATGCGAATAAAACCCCTAGCAGACAGAGTTGTTGTCGAGATGATGGAGGCAGACGACAAAACAGAAAGTGGCATTATCCTGGCGGGTTCGGCAAAAGAAAAGCCGCAGATAGCCAAAGTGATTGAGGTTGGGCCCGGTGGGATGGTTGACGGGAAAGAAATAAAAATGCATGTTAGCGTTGGCAATTTGGTTTTGATTGGGAAATATGCGGGAACAGAGGTTAAATTAGAAGGCAAAGAGTATACCATACTAAGGCAGAGCGACGTTTTGGCTGTTGTTGAGAAATAAATCTTGCAAAATTCAAGCTTAAAAAACTACTTGTGGGAGGAATTTAATATGGCGAAACAGATATTAAAGGGAGAGGAAGCAAGAAAAGCACTTAAACGTGGGCTAGACACGTTGGCAGACGCAGTTAAAGAAACGCTGGGCCCCAAAGGCAGGAATGTGGTGCTAGACAAGAAATATGGCTCCCCATTAATAACAAACGATGGTGTCACTATTGCCAAAGAAATTGAGTTAGAGGACCCTTTTGAAAATATGGGAGCACAATTGGTTAAAGAGGTTGCAACAAAGACCAATGATGTGGCCGGCGACGGAACAACAACAGCAACTCTGTTGGCACAAAAATTAGTTAGAGAAGGAATGCA